>NZ_DATBNB010000001.1 GCF_036554565.1 Longimicrobium sp.
GCGATCCCCCTGGGCGCGCAGGAACCCCGCGACACCGCCGCGGCGCCGGAGCGCGCGCCGGGGGGAGCCGTCCGCGCGCTGACCACCATCGGCGGGGCGGCGGAAGAAGGGCTGCGCGACGCACAGCTGCGCGGGCGGGCGCCGGTGGACGGCTTCCTGCTCCGCTCGCCCTCGTCGCTCGCCGCCGACCGGGGGAACGGGGTTTGGATCGTGGCGCCCGAGGCCACCCTCGCCTGGAACTCGCGGATCCCCTTCTCCATCAACGACGGCGCGCTCTGGGCCGCCAGGGGGATCAGCGGCCTGGTGATGGCCGGCGTGCAGGCCCAGGCCGGTGCGGTGCGGCTGGTGCTGGCCCCGGAGCTGTCGTACACCGAGAACGGCGCCTTCGACGACATCCTTCCGTACGACTGGGGACCGGAGCAGCGGGCCCGCTACCGGGCGCCCTGGCAGAGCGGCGTCCATTCCATCGACCTGCCGGTGCGGCCGGGCAGCGGTGAGCGGCGGCGGCTCCATCCCGGGCAGTCGTCGCTGACGGTGCGCGCGGGCCCCGTGGCGCTCGGCGCGGCGACCGAGAACCAGTGGTGGGGGCCGGGCGTGCGCAGCGCCGTGCTCCTGGGCGGGCAGGCGGCGGGCATCCCCCACCTGTTCCTGCGGACGGCCCGGCCCCTGGGCACGCCGCTGGGCCGGGTGGAGGCGCGGTGGATCGCGGGGGGGCTGCGCGAGTCGGAGGGGTTCAACACCGACGCGAGCGACGACTGGCGTTCGCTCAGCGCCGCCGCGGTGGTGCTGACGCCGGCGGACGGGGTGTCGCTGGGCATCGCGCGCTCCGTGTACTCCGGCGCCGGCGGCGCGGCGGGAGTGCTGAAGAACGGCGCGGACGTGCTCCTTCGCTGGCGCGGCGCGGGGGACACGGCGGCCGCGCGGCCCTTCGAGCAGATGACCAGCCTCTTCGGGCGCATGGTCCTTCCCGCCGACGGGGCCGAGGCCTACGCCGAGTGGGTGCGCTACCGTCTTCCCGGCTCCGTGCGCGAACTGCTGGAGCGCCCCGAGCACACGCAGGGGTACACCGTGGGGATGCAGTGGCTGCGCCCGGCTCCCGGCGGGGGCGTGCGGCTGCAGGCCGAGCACACCTACCTGGAAAAGAGCCCCTCCTACCGCGCCCTGCCGATGGGAAGCTACTACGCCAGCGCCGCCGTTCCGCAGGGCTACACCCACGAGGGCCAGGTGATCGGGTCGCCCGTGGGGCCCGGCGCCTCGGGACAGTGGCTGGGGGTAGACTGGCTGGGCCGCGGCGCGCGGGCGGGGGTCTTCGCGGGGCGCATCCGCTGGGCCAACGACGCCCTGTACGACAAGCCGGCTCCCAACTCGGCGTTCCGCGGCCACGACGTCACCCTGCTGGCGGGGCTTCGCGGCGCGGCCGACGTCGGCGGGGCGCGCGTCAGCGCCGAGTGGACCGCCGGCAAGCGCTGGAACTACCTGTTCCAGGGCTACGCATTCGACTGGAACCAGCGCGAGAATACCGTGAACGTGGTGAACCACACGCTGCGGCTGCAGGTTTCGGCGGCGCCGGGGAGGGGCCGATGAGGCGGGGCTGGCTGGTGCTGCTGCCGCTCCTGGCGGCCGGGTGCGGGCTGCTGGAGCCCGAACCGGCCGACCAGATCGTCGGGCGCTACCGGCTGTCCACGTACGGCGGGCAGCCCCTTCCCGCGGTGATCGGGGGAAGCCCGGCCGGCGACCGCGTGGAGCTGCGGTCGGCCGAGCTGGAGCTGCGGAGGAACTTCCGGTGGGTGCTCGTCAGGAACGTCGAATCGGTCACCGGCCAGCTGCGGACCCCGGCGGTCCTGGCCGACTCGGGCATCTTCCGGTTCAACACCGTCCCCGGCGAGATCTTCGTGATCACCCCCGAGGACGGCCGGCCGCATCCCGCCAACGTCCGGGGCGCCGACACGGTCGACGTGTTCTGGAGCTACCAGCGGCACGACGTCTTCGTCCGCTAGCCGCCGGGCCTCCGCCCCAGGAGCCGCCGCCAGAAGCCCGCGCGCTCCGGCAGCGGAGGCACCTCCTGCGGGGGCTCGCCGGCCAGCATCCGGGCCGGGTTCACCTCCGAAAGCATCCGCAGCTGCTCCTGCCCCCCCCGGGCCAGGAGCATTTCCCGCGCGGAGCCCACGCCCAGGCGCCCGCGGGCGTGGTGGTCGCTGGACAGGTAGTCGGCCCAGCCGCGGTTCAGCAGGGCCCACGCGATCCGCTGCGGCCCCGGGCCGTACCGCCCCGCCAGCGATCCCCAGTTCACCTGCAGGGCCGCCCCCACCCGGCGCCACTCCTCCGGCCCCGCCAGGTCGTCGCCCACCTGCGGATACCGCTCCGGGTGCGCCACGATGGGAAGCCACCCCGCCACCTTCAGGTCGAACAGCACGCGCGCGGCGCCGGGCGGAACGCCCTGGAAGGGAAACTCCACCAGCACGAAGCGAGTCCCCGCCAGCCGCAGCCGCGGATCGTCCAGCACCGGGCGGGGCGAGTCCAGCATCAGCTCCACCCCGCGCTCCAGCCGCAGCGCCGGGAATTCGGCCGCCGCCAGCTCCGACAGCTCCCGCCACCCCCGGTCCAGCGCCTCCATCCCCGCCTCCAGGCGGCCGGGATGCTCCGTCGCCGAGGCCGCAAAGTGGGGCGTGGTCACCAGGGCGGTGACCCCGGCGTCGCGCATGCGCGCCAGCGCCTGGCGCGATTCGTCGAGCGAGGCGGCCCCGTCGTCGACGGCGGGAACCAGGTGCGAATGGAAGTCGATCATCCCTTCAGGCGGTTCGGCGGGCGGCGGCGTCCTCGATGACGCCGCGGAGCGTGGCTCTGACTGCGTCGTAGCTGGCGTGCCGCTCGCACCAGCGGCGGGCGCGCAGCCCCATGTCGCGGGCGGCCCCGGGCGCGTCGAGCACGGCGTCCAGCGCGGCCGCCAGTGCGGCGGGGTCGGCCGGCGGCACCACCAGCCCCCGACCCCCGGCCAGCATGGCGGGGATGTCGGAAACGGCGGTCCCCACCGCCGGGCGGGCCATGGCCATGGCATCCAGCAGCTTGCTGGGCACCTGCATGGCCGACTGCGGGTGCAGCCGCTGGGGGACCACCACCACGTCCGCGGCCTCCAGCAGCAGGGGCACCTCGTCCAGCCGGTACGGCGGGTGAAAGGCGACGCCGGGGAGCGCCGCCTTCAGCGACCGCAGGAACGGGTCCGCCGGATCGCCGCCCGCCACCACCAGGTCGGCGGGGTGCCGCATTCTCCGCACCGCCTCGGCCGCGTCTTCCACCCCGCTGTACACCCGCGGGGTGCCCATGAACAGCACCACCGGCCGCGCGCCGACGACGCCCAGCCGCGCCCGGGCCCGCTCCCTCCACTCGGGGCGGGGCTGCAGCCGGGCGGTGTCCTTGGCGTGCGGCACCAGCGTTCCCCCGTAGCGGGCCTGCAGCGCCTGCCCCGCAAC
>NZ_DATBNB010000002.1 GCF_036554565.1 Longimicrobium sp.
CCCTCTCCCGGCGCGTCAACGACGGTTGGAGGCGCGATGGGGGCGTTGGGGATGGGTCAGCCGCCGGCCAGGGCCAGCGACTCGGTCATCAGCTGCACGTCCAGCGCCTCGGTACGCACGCGGCGGTCGTAGTAGGCCAGCACGAACACGGAGGCGATGAAGGGCGCGGCGGCGATGGCCACGGCCAGGATCACGATCCCCGCACCGGCCTCGGCCGCGCCTCCCTCCGCGCCCGACACTCCCTCCGTGAGGCCCGAGACGAACGCCACGGCGATCATCGGCAGGTACACGATGGTGGCCGTCACCATCACCAGCCCCACCGTGCGCCAGAACGCCCCGCGCAGCAGCTCCACCGAGCGGCTCAGCGCCTCCACCGGCCCCTTCCCCTCCACGATCACCGCGGGGCCCGCGCCGGCCAGCACCGCCGCGCCGCCCACGTACACGAAGACGAAGCCGAAGATCATCCCCGCGCCCAGGACGATGGAAAGGGCCGGAGCGGCCAGCGCGCCCACCACGGCTCCGGCCAGCGCCATCACCAGGAAGCCGCCGATCATCACGAACGACATCCCGACGTTCGTCACGAAGGCGGATCCGAGCAATGTGAACATGGAGCGAACCCCCGTGCGCACTGCCTCCTTGATGTCGATGGGCTGCGCGATGAACGACTGCGACGCCTGGTGCACGAGGGCGCCCCATTGCACCATCACCGAGAGAAGGAGCAGGACCGCCAGCCCGAACGCCCCGATCCCCGCGGCGGCTTCGCTCCCGGTGCCCGTGAGAACGGCCACGATGGCGCCGCCCACCACCAGCGCCGCCACGGGCAGAAGCGCGGTGAGAAGAAACGTCGTCAGGTTGCGCCGGTACAGCGAAAAAGCCCCGTCCAGTATCTCGCCGAAGCCCAAGGGCCGGAGGTTGGGAACGGGCATCGTGAGCTGTCGCGTAAGGATGGAGGTACGGCGGAAAGTCGGCAGGCGGGCCCAAGATACTGAGCCGCCCCATCCGCGACAACACCCGTTTTGGCGCGAGCGGGCCTGACGGCGGGCTTACCGCAGAGTGACGGGAATCGTCTGCGAAGCGCCCTGCGGGATGGACTGGTGGTTCGCTCCGGACCACGTCATCCGCAGGGTGGTGGAGCCGGGAGGCAGCCGGGGGAGCGCCCAGCGGTACCGCGTGCCCTGGACGGCGGTGATCTCGTTGGCCGACGCCATCATCTCCGTGCCGCCGGCGAACAGGTGAAGGTGCCGCCCCGCCGCCGTCCACCCGGTGGGGCCCAGCACCAGCGGGGCGCCCGCGTCGAACTCCACCGACGCCGGCTGCGCGAGCGCAGCCCCGACGGCGGGGCTCACGATCCGGATCTGCGGAACGGCGGACGCAGGCCCGGAGCCCGTGTCGGACCCGCCTTCCATGAACGACCTCACCAGGAACACCAGTCCCAGCAGCACCATCACCCCACCGATGACCCCGAACACACGGTCCGCTATCAGCCGCTCCCCCGATCCGCCCTGCGCCATCCGTTCATCTCCTCGCGATTCCGCTCCCGACGACGAGCGGGAAAGATGCACTCCCGTGGCGCGCGGCGCGAGGGCTGGCGAGCACGGAAGTAGATGAAGGAGCGGCGTTTACTCTCCTCCCCGGCGCCGTGGCGTGCGGCGTCGGAAGGCTGCCGATCCGTCCGCGGCTGCCTGCTGCCCCACGGGTCCGCTTCTGGAGGCTGGGGCGTGACTGCCGTATCTTCCCCGCATCAGCCGGAAGCACTGGCTCGCGGCGGCGTGCTGGATGGACGAACCGCGGCACTGCTCCAACGGCGGCCCCTGGAACTCACACGGATGCCTTCGATCCTCACTCTCATTGCCCGGCTGGCCCGCCGCGGCCTGCTCGCGGTGCTCGCCTGCGCGCTGCTGGCGGCACCGGCGGCCGCGCACACCAAGGTCCAGTCTACGCAGCCCGCCAACGGCGACACGGTCGCGAGCGTCCTGGCCGAGGTGCGCGTCCGGTTCAGCACCGCCGTCGCGCCCGGGCTCACGCGCATCGAGTTGCGGCAGGGCGGGCGCAATGTCCTCACCGGCGGCGCGCCCGTTCCGGGTGAGGGCAACCGCGAGTACGCGCTTCAACTGGCGCAGCCGCTCACCCCCGGCGCGTACGAGGTGCAGTGGACCACGGCCGGGGCAGACGGACACGTGCTCCGCGGAACCTTCAGCTTCGTCGTCGCCGCACCCGCGACTCCCGCGGCGCCAGCTGTCGTGGAGACACAGGCGGACTCGGCGCGGGTGGACTCCAGCCTGGCGGCGGGCATTCCGGGCGATCCCGACGCGGTCGGCACCACCACGTCCGCTGCCGCGAGCCCGCTTTCCGTGGCCGTGCGCTGGGGATGGTTCGCCGCGCTGCTGGCCATGATCGGCGTGGTGGCATTCCGCTTCGGCGTCCTGGCGCGGCTGGTGAAGGACGAGACGTTCCGCCCGGTCGCGGTCCGCGCCGAAGCCGGGGCGTGGACGATCGCCCTGGGCGCCGCGTCGCTCTCCATGCTCACGCTGGCCGGGCGGCTATGGCTGCAGGCGTCCGCGCTGGGGATGCGGACGGAGGACTGGAGCGGAGACCGGCTGACGGCGCTGGTGACGGGAACGGTGTGGGGGCTGGGCTGGCTGCTGCAGGCCATCGCCACCTGCGCATTCGTGATGGGAATGCTGATCGCCCGGGCGCCGCACGGACGGACCGCGGGGTGGATGGGCGCCGCGGGAAGCGTGGTGCTCCTGGCCGCCGTTCCGTCGCTTTCCGGCCACGCGGCGGGCGTCGAGGGGCTCACCGCGCTCGCCATCGTCGCCGATGCCGTGCACGTGCTGGCGGCTGGCGCGTGGATCGGGAGCCTGCTGATGGTGCTGGCCATCGGCATCCCGGCCACGCTGGGGACGACGGCCGCGGCGTGCGGCTCCGTCGCGATGATGGTGCGCGCCTTTTCCCCGATGGCGCTCATCGCCGGCGCCGTGGTGGCCGGCACCGGCGTCATCAGCGCGCTCCTTCACATCGGCGCGGTCGAAAACCTGTGGGGCACGGGCTACGGGCGCGCGCTGCTTCTGAAGGTGGTGCTGCTGACGCTCGTCGGAGCCACGGGCTTCTACAACTGGCGGCGCGTGCTCCCCTGCCTGGGAACGGACGACGAGGGCACGCGCCGGCTGCAGCGCTCCGCGCGGGTGGAACTGGCCATCGCCGCCGCCGTCCTCCTGGTCACTGCCGTGTTGGTCGCCCTCCCCACGCCCTGAAGAACAGCAAAAGCCATCTATCCCCGCCATGGACCGCTTTCTGCGGCTTCGGAGCACGAGAGCATAGCCTGACTCGGTGCCCGAAAACCCGTTGCAGATGAAGCCGTTCACGGCCGCGCCCTTGAGTGCCGCCTTCTCGCTTGCGTGCCTGTGCGCCGCCGCGCCCGCCGCCGCGCAGACCGATACCGCGACCGTTCCGCTCGATACTGTCACCGTGCAGGTGCTGGGCGGCAGCGTTCCCCAGCTGCGCGCGCCCTTTGCCGTCACCGCCGTACGCGAGGCCGAAATCCGGCAAGGCCGCGCCGCGCTGGCGCTCACCGACGCGCTCTCCGCCATTCCCGGCGTGCAGGTGGACAACCGCTTCAACTACGCGCTGGGGGAGCGCATCTCCATCCGCGGCTTCGGCGCGCGGGCGCAGTTCGGCGTGCGTGGCGTGCGGGTGCTGGTGGACGGCATTCCCGCCACGCTGCCGGACGGGCAGACCACGCTGAACCACGTGGATCCCTCGCAGCTGGGCCGCGCCGAGGTCATCCGCGGCCCCGCGTCGGCGCTGTACGGCAACGCGTCCGGCGGCGTCATCCGCTTCACGAGCGCCCCCCCGCCCGATGCGCCGTTCGCGACGGAGCACCGCGTGCTCGCTGGCGGCGACGGCCTGCTGCGCGGGGAGACGAGCGCCGGTGGCCGCATGGGCGCGCTGGGGTATCGCGGCTGGGTGTCGCACCTGCGCTACGGCGGCTACCGCGAGCACTCGCGGGCGCGCAACACACTGGCGGGCGGCAGCGTGTCGATGGCGCGCGGGGCGAACGAGGCGCGGCTCACCTTCAGCCTGGTGAACTACGACGCGCTCAACCCCGGCTCCCTGTCCGACTCCCTGCTGCGCGTGGACCGGCGGCGGGCGTTCGCGCGAAACGTGCAGCAGGCCACGGGCGAAGAGGGGCGGCAGGGCCAGCTGGGGGTGTGGTGGCGCCGCGCGCTGGGCCCCGGTGCGGTGGAGGTCTCGGCGTATGGATTGATGCGGTCCATCGAAAATCCCATCCCCACGTCCATCATCGACCTGGACCGCAGCGTCCGCGGCGCGCGCGCCGCGTGGACCGGCGGCGCGGGGCGGCTCCGCTGGACGGTGGGCGGCGAGATGGAAGGGCAGCGCGACCAGCGCCGCAACTTCGCCAACACGGCGGGGACACGAGGGAGCCTGACGCTGGACCAGCGGGAACGCGTCACCTCGTCCAGCGTGTTCGCCCAGGCGACCGCGACGCCGCTCGCGCGGGTGGACGTGCTCGCGGTCCTGCGCTACGACCGCTTCCGCTTCGGGGTCACGGATCGACTGATCTCCGCCACCAACCCGGACGACACCGGCGCGCGGACGATGGACCAGGTGAGCCCGGCGCTTGGCGTGTCGGTAGCGGTCACGCCATCCGCCACCGTGTACGCAAACCTGGCGACCGCCTTCGAAACGCCCACGACCACGGAGCTGGCCAACCGGCCCAGCGGCGCGGGCGGCTTCAACCCCGAGCTGAACCCGCAGCGCACCGTTTCGCTGGAGGTGGGCGGCAAGGCTCGCGTGGCGCCCGGGGTGTGGGTGGAGGCAGCGGCGTATCGCGCCCGGATCGAGGACGCGCTCATTCCGTTCGAAGTGCCGGGCGCGCCGGGCCGCACCTTCTTTCGCAACGCGGGTCAGGCGAACCACCGCGGCTTCGAGGCCGCCGCCGTGCTGACGCCTCGCGAGGGATGGACGGCGCGCGCAGCCTACACCCACACCGACGCGCGCTTCGGCCGCTACGTGGTGGGCGCGGACGACCGCGCCGGCAACCGCGTTCCTGGGATCGCGCCGCACCGGTGGGAGCTGTCGCTGCTCGCCTCGCCGCCGCGCGGCCCGTTCGCCGGGATCGATGCGCGCTACGTGTCGTCCACACCGGTGGCGGATACGGATGCCGACGCCCGGTTCGCATCCCCCGCGTACGCGCTGGTGGACGTGCGCGGGGGATGGGAGGGCGCCCGCGCCGCGGGCCTGGAGTTCGCCCCGTTCCTCGGCGTGACGAACCTGCTGGATCGAGACTACAACACGTCCGTGGTCATCAACGCCTTCGGCGGCCGGTACTACGAGCCGGGGCCGGGGCGCTCGCTCTACGCGGGCCTGCGGATGCAGCTGGGGACGCGGCGCCCCTGACGCAACATGGTGCCGCCGGTGGCGCAAAACGAACAAACTTTACACGTGCGGAAGAACCCTTAACTTCTTGGCCTCGGTTGTTCATCGTGAACCCGGGGCCAAGTGATGAGCCGGCACGAAAAGACGCTCGCGGCGATGGAGCGCAATGAACAAGGATGGCGCTACGATCAAGTCGCTGTGATGCTCAGGGGATTCGGGTTCGTCGTGCGCTCGCGTGGGGGAAGTCACCGGCTGTGGTCACACGCCAACGGTCCTACGGTCCTGCTGGTCGACAAGGGGCATGGCACGGTCCCTGGTTACCAGGTCGGGCAAGCAACCGCGGCAGTCCGCCAGTCATTGGAGGAACCATGACGCTCGCCGAGTACATCTCGCTCCCGTGGACGATTCGGGGTCGTGCCATCCGAGACGCCGCCGGTGAGCCGGCGTACTATGTGGTCTCGATCGATGAGCTACCGGGCTTCTCGGTCGTGGGCGACACGCGAGTTGAAGCTCTTGCCGAACTCGAACTCGGGCTGAGGGTGTACCTGGAGGGTGTGCTCGCAGCCGGGTTCCCTCCCGCACTCCCCCAACCTGGCCTGCTCGCGTCCGAGTTGGCCAACCGGGAGGCGCTGCAGACCGGCTGAGCAGTTCCTGCACGGCGGTCGTGAGCGAGGATCGACGAACTGCAGGAGGGTGCATGATGACCGTCGACGAGTACGTGGCGCTGCCCTGGACCGTGCACGGGCGGATGGTGCGCGAAGCCCCCGGCGAGCGTCCCTATCACCTGATCACCACGGATGAGATGGATGGGTTCTCGGTGGTCGCTTCGTCGCGCGCGGCGGCGCAGGAGTTGTTCCCAATCGTGCTGCGGGAGCACATCGAGGCTTGGCTGGAAAGCGGGCACGTTCCGCCGATTCCCGGCCCGGCTCGCGAAGCCATTGTGGCCTGAGGAACGTCGCACCACAACTCGCCGCTCCCGCCGGAGCAGGTTGCGCGAGCAACGAATCAGTGAGCCGGGTTCACCTTGCATCCCCGCGCCGGGGGTGCTAGAGTTGCCGTTTCTGCCCGCCCGGCTGCGATCTGATCGGGCCCGCACGACCCTGTAGCACGAGAGCGCCGATGTCGACGACCCTTGTTCCCGAAGCTCCCGCCGCGGCCGGCACCGGCCGCGAAAGCCGCTACGGGTTGGAAAACCACGGGATCCGCAACCCCGGAACCGTGTTCTGGAACCTGAACCCCGTGGAGCTGGTGGAGCACGCGGTTCGGCGCGGTGAAGGCAGCCTGGTCGAGGGCGGCCCCTTCAACGCCGTCACCGCGCCGCACACCGGCCGCTCGCCGAATGACCGCTTCGTGGTGCGCGAGCCCTCGTCCGAGGAGCACGTGTGGTGGGGCAAGGTGAACGTGCCCATCTCGCCCGAGCACTACGCCACGCTGCGCGAAGACGTGATCGCGCACCTGGAGGGGCAGGACCTGTACGTGCGCGACATGGTGGCCGGGGCCGATCCCAAGTACGCGCTGAACGTGCGGGTGATCACCCCCAACGCGTGGCACAACCTGTTCGCGTTCAACATGTTCCGCCGCCCCGAAGCAGGGGGCCTGGCCGACATGGTGCCGGGATTCACCGTCCTTCACGCCCCCGAGTACGAGGCAGACCCCGCCCGCCACGGGACGCGCACCAGCACCTTCATCCTGATCAACTTCGGCGCCAAGGAGGTGCTGATCGGCGGCACCCGCTACGCCGGCGAGATCAAGAAGTCGGTGTTCGGGGTGATGAACTACGTGCTGCCCATGCAGGGCGTGCTTTCCATGCACTGCTCGGCCAACGTGGGCCCCGAGGGCGACACGGCGCTCTTCTTCGGCCTGTCGGGCACGGGCAAGACCACCCTCTCGGCAGACCCGGAGCGCGGGCTCATCGGTGACGACGAGCACGGGTGGACGGACGACGGGATCTTCAACTTCGAGGGCGGCTGCTACGCCAAGGCCATCAAGCTGTCGCCCGAGGGCGAGCCGGAGATCTACGCCACCACACGGATGTTCGGCACGGTGCTGGAGAACCTGGTGATGGACGAGGCCCGGCGGGTGGACTTCGACGACATCTCCATCACCGAGAACACGCGGATCTCGTATCCGCTGCACTACATCCACAACTACGTTCCCGAGGCGCGCGGCGGCCATCCGCGGAACATCGTGTTCCTGACGGCCGATGCGTACGGCGTGCTCCCCCCCATCAGCCGCCTGACCGCCGAGCAGGCGATGTTCTACTTCCTGTCGGGGTACACGGCCAAGGTGGCGGGCACCGAGCGCGGCGTGAAGGAGCCCCAGCCCACCTTCTCGGCGTGCTTCGGTGCCGCGTTCCTGTCGCTGCACCCGGGAGTGTACGCCGAGCTGCTGGGGCAGAAGATCGACCAGCACGGCGCGCGGGTGTGGCTGGTGAACACCGGCTGGACGGGTGGGCCGTACGGGGAGGGGAGCCGCATGAAGCTGGCGTACACGCGCGCCATGGTGCGCGCCGCGCTCTCCGGCCAGCTGGACGGCGTGGCGACCGAGACGGTGCCGTTCTTTGGCCTGCAGGTGCCCACCGACGTGCCCGGCGTGCCGGCCGAGTTGCTGAACCCGCGCGGCACCTGGGCCAATCCCGAGGCGTACGACGCCCGGGCGCGCGACCTGGCGAACGCCTTCTGCAAGAACTTCGAGCAGTTCGCCGACCGCGTCCCCGAGGCAGTCCGGAACGCCGGCCCCTCGTCGGCCGAGTAGGCTTTCCGGCATCAGCCGTGACGAAAGCGGGCC
>NZ_DATBNB010000003.1 GCF_036554565.1 Longimicrobium sp.
CTCCTGACGCGCGGGTGTCGGGGATGGCGGGCCCGGTGCTGAACACCAAGCGGATCGGCTCGGTGCGCGCGTTGCCGAAGCGGTCTTTGATCCCCGCAGCCACCTCGGCCTGGTAGATCTGGCCGCGCTCCCACCCGGCACGCGAGCGGATGACGATCTGGTCGCCCTCCTTGTCCACCGCCACGCGGCCGCGGACGGGGCTCAGCGACACGGCGTCCTCCACGCCCTGCTCCGCCAACTCCTCGTCGAACACGAACACCACCGGGCCCGTCCACCCCTGCAGGCTGGCCATGGTGTCTGGACGCGTGGCCAGCAGCCGCGGCGCCTGCTTGTCCTCGGGCCCGCCCGGCGGGGCCTGCACGTTGGCACACGCCGCCAGCCCCAGGAGGACGGCGGCACGTGCCAGGCGCTCCATCCGCATCACGCCGCGCCTTCCAGCGCGTGGAGCTTTTCCGCCAGCTTTCCGCGCTGGTCGCCGAACGACGCCAGCTTGTCGCGCTCGTACTGAACCACGTTCTCCGGCGCGCGGGCGACGAACGACTCGTTGGATAGCTTCTTTTCCGTCCCCGCGATGTGCCCGTCCAGCCGCTGGATCTCGTCCCGAAGCCGGGCGCGCTCCTTGTCCAGGTCGATGACGCCGGCCAGGGGGATGAACAGCTCCGTCCCCGAGCGCAGCACCGCGCTGGCACCGACGTCGCCATCCGCCCCCGCGAACTCCATCTCGTCCACGCGGCACATGTCGCGGAGCGCGCGGCGGCTCGCATCCAGCACAGCCTTCACCTCGTCCGACGCGCCGGGAATGCGCAGCGGCACGCGGGCGGCGGGCTGAATGCCGTACTCGCCGCGGATGGTGCGCACGGCGCCGATCACCGCCTGCAGCTCTTCGATGGCCCTCTCGGCGGCTTCGTCCTCCCACTCCGCCCGCGGCTGCGGCCAGGGGGCCACGATCAGCGCAGGCGCCTCGCCTTCAGCCTTGGGCAGCTTCTGCCACACCACCTCGGTGATGAACGGCATCACGGGGTGAAGAATGCGCAGCGCCCCATCAAGCGCCTGGGCCAGCGTGGCCTGCGCCGCGCGGCGGCTGGCCTCGCCCATGTCGCCGCGCAGGCGGGGCTTCACCAGCTCCAGGTACCAGTCGGCCAACTCGCCCCAGAAGAACTCGTAGCCGCGCGTGGCCGCGTCCTGCAGCCGGAAGCGCTCCAGCGAGTCGGTGACCTCGCGCACCGCCCTGGAGAGCCGCGACAGGATCCACCGGTCCATCGGCTCCAGGTCGGACGCCACTTCGTCCAAGGGGACGCGAGGACCGTCGCCCAGGTTCATCAGCGCGAACCGGCCGGCGTTCCACAGCTTGTTGGCGAAGTTGCGCCCGGGGCCGAACGTCTCGTCCAGGTTCTCGTAGTTCAGCAGCTGGTCCGTCCCCGCCCCGGAGCCGCTGACCACGGTGTAGCGCAGCGCGTCGGCGCCGAAGCGCTGCTTCACCACCAGCGGGTCGATGCCGTTGCCCAGCGACTTCGACATCTTCCGCCCCAGGTGGTCGCGCACCATTCCCGTCAGGTACACGTCGCGGAACGGCACCTCGCCCCGAAACTCCAGCCCCGCCATGATCATGCGCGAGATCCAGAAGAACAGGATGTCGTGCCCCGACACCAACGTGCTGTTGGGATAGAACTTCCGCATGTCGGCCGTGTCTTCCGGCCATCCCATGGTGCTGAACGGCCACAGCCACGAGCTGAACCAGGTGTCGAGCACGTCGGGGTCCTGCTCCAGCGCCGAGCCGCCACACTTCGTACACGCCGTGGGATCCTCGCGCGCAACGATCGTCTCACCGCAGTCGCCGCAGTACCACACGGGAATGCGGTGGCCCCACCACAGCTGGCGGCTGATGCACCAGTCGCGGATGTTCTCCAGCCAGTGCTCGTAGGTGCGCCCGAAGCGCTCGGGATGGAACCGCACCCGGCCGTCGCGCCACGCCTGCAGCGCGGGCTCGGCC
>NZ_DATBNB010000004.1 GCF_036554565.1 Longimicrobium sp.
CACGCTGCGGCTGCGCATCGAGCAGTTCGCCCCCGTGCTGGCGGATCCCGGCACCAACCTGGCCCGCATCGCCCGGGCGCAGGCAGACGCGGCGGCGGACGGGGTGCACCTGGTGGTGACGCCGGAGCTGTCGGTGACCGGCTACGACGTGCGCGACGTCGTCCACTCCCTCGCCGTAGCGGAATTGCCGCATCCCTTCCCCGCTCTGGCTTCCGGTCCGGACGTGGTGATCGGAGCCATCGAGCGCGACGCGGCGTTCGTTCCGTACAATGGAATGCTGCACCTGCGCGGCGGCACCGTGCTGCACCGTCATCGCAAGGTGTACCTGCCCACGTACGGCATGTTCGACGAGGCCCGCTGGTTCGGCGCGGGCCAGCAGGTCCGCGCGTACGACGCGGGCGGCGGATGGCGGGTGGGGCTGCTGGTGTGCGAAGACCTGTGGCATCCGGGGCTGGCCTGGCTGCTCGCGACACAGGGCGCCAACCTCCTCGTCGCGCAGTCCGCGGCGGCCGGGCGGGGCTCGTGGGACGGAGGCGTCAACGGGGGACGCTTCGCCAGCTGGGACGCGTGGGAGCACCTGGCGCGCGCCGCGGCCATCGCGTACGGCGTCTACGTGGTCCTCGCCAACCGCGTAGGCGTCGAGGGCCCCCTCTGCTTCGCGGGGGGATCGATGATCGTGGGCCCCGACGGCGCGGTGATCGCCCGCGCGGACGACCTGGCCGAGGACCGCATCACCGCGGACCTGTCACTCGATGCGGTCGCCGCCGCGCGCCGCCCCTACGCCCACGCCCGCGACGACGATCCGCACCTGATGGCGCGCGAGCTGGCCCGCGTCCTCGCCGATCGATGAGCGACGTGCGATGGGTTCGGGTCGCGGAGATCGTCGGCGCGGTGGCCCGGCAGGCGCTGGCGGACCGCGGATTGACGCGTATTGCCCTGCTGGACGACGGCAGCGAGCAGGCGGATCTGGCCGCGCGGCTGCTCATCCACGTCGTCGGAGAGGCGGCCGTGGAGCGCGTCACCGTCACGGCCGCCGAGATGGAACCGCTCTTGCCTGCCTGGCCCGGCGTTCCGCGCCAGCGGGTGGAAGACGAGCTTCGCCGCGTGCGCGCACGGCTGACGGACGCGCTGCCCGCGCATCCCGCGAGCAAGACCGAGCTGATGATGGGCGGCGCGCTGCCTCCCGAGCCGCTGCTGCCGCTGGGCGATCTGTGGGCGACGGATGTGCTGGCTCTGGGCGCCGCCTGGTCCGGCTCCGCGGAGCTGCGTTCGATCGCGGATGAGGCCGGCGGCATCGAGACGCTGGACGCGGCGCTGCGCCGGCTGGTGGACCGCCGCGATTCGCTCGGCTGGGACGATGGCCTGCCCCCGGCCGTTCGCGAGCGGGTGCGGCTCGCCATCCGCGGCGGCGCGGCGTGGCGGCGCGACCCATTCATCGTGCCCAAGCTGGGAAGCCGCACCCTCGGCACCGACCTTTTCGAATGATGCCCGTGATCCAGCCCCCGCTTCTCGCCATCCAGGCCAGCGGCTTCGAGCGCGTGGTAGACGTGGTGGCTGACGTGGCCACCATCATCATCGCCCTCGCCATCATCGTCGTGGGCCTGGCGGTGATCGCGGTGGCGCTCAAGGTGCGCGGCATGGCGAAGCGCTTCCGCGGCGACCTGGCCCCGGTCCGCAAGCACCTGGAGGCCGCCGCCGCCAACGTGGAGTACGTGAGCCTGGCCGTGCGGCAGGACGTGGAGGCCGTCAGCAAGACGGTCAAGAGCACCAGCGACCGCGTGCAGCACGCGGCGGACGCGGCGGCCAAGCGGCTGGCGGAGTTGAACGCGCTGATGGACGTGGTGCAGGCCGAGGCGGAGGACATCTTCATCCGCACGGCGTCCGCGGTCCGGGGCGTGCAGGCGGGTGCGGGTGCGTTCGCGCGGATGCAGCGGCGCGACGCCGCGATGGACGACGACACGGTGGACGACGCGCCGCGGGCGCGGCGGCGCACCATCCTCGACTGACCCGACGAGAAGCCACGATGGCCAGCAACGACACCAGCGACTTCCTTACCGCGTTCGCCATCGGCACGGCGCTGGGCGCGGGCGCCATTTTGCTGCTGCGCCCGGCGCGCCCCAACCCGCGCAAGCGGCTGGCGAAGCGCCTGAAGCCGCGGAGCGGGCGCAAGCTGGCCCGCCGCAGCCGCATCCGCTCCGTCCGGCTCGAAGGCGGCGACGTGGCCGGTGCCGGGCTGGGGGCCGCGGTGGGGATGGGGGCCGACGCCACGCAGGAGATGACGCGCGAGGTGATCGCCACCGGCCGCGAGCTTCTCGTCGAGTTCCGCGCCGAGGTGCAGCGCATTTTAGACGAGGCCCGAGAGGAGCTGCGGTCGATGGGGCTCGACGCGGGGCAGCCGCCCGCCCCGGCGGCCGGGGTGGACGCCTGACCGTGAGCCGCCGGCTCGCGTGGGCCGCCATTGCGGCCTTGGCCGCCATCGCGCTCTTCCCCGCGGCGGCGTGGGCCTGGGGCCCGGCGACGCACGTGTACCTGGGAAGCGCGCTGCTCGACTCGCTTCACCTGGTGCCGCAGGCCGTCCGCGTGCTGGTGGCGGCGTACCCGTACGATTTCCTCTACGGCTCGCTCGCAGCCGACATCTCCCTCGCCAAGAAGTACGTACCCGAGGGCCGCCACTGCCACCACTGGCACATCGGCGAAGAAATCCAGTCGAGTGCGCCGACGGACCGGCTGAAGGCCATGGGGCTGGGCTACCTGGCGCACCTGGCCGCCGACACCATCGCCCACAACTACTTCGTCCCGCGCCAGCTGCTGCTGACCTCGTCTACCAAGGGGCTGGGGCACGGCTACTGGGAGGCGCGGATGGACACGCACCTGCCGGAGCGCTACCGCACCCTGGCGCGGCACGTTGTGATGGAGCACGACCACAGCGAGGCCGACGCCCTCTTCGACCAGGTGCTGAGCGCCACGCTCTTCTCGTTCCGCACCAACCGCCGGCTGTTCCGCGGGATGATCCGCTTTCAGGACAACGACCGCTGGCAGACGGTGTTCGGAACGATGGTGGCCCGCTCGCGGTGGGATTTGACGGACGCGGCGGTGCACGGCTACCTGGAGCGCTCGTTCGACTACGTGGTGGACTACCTGTCGCGGCGGGGCGAGGCCCTGTGCGCCGCGATGGACCCCATCGGCGAGCGCAACCTTACGCTGAGCAAGCAGGTGCGGCGGATGGCCATGCGCGACGGCGCGTGGGAAAACCCCGCGCTGCTGCGGGAGATGGCCGACAACTTCTTTCCGCTTCCCGATGCGCCGTTCGGGCACCTGCGCACCCTGCCCGACGGCTCGCGGCACCGGCTGCAGCACCCCGCGCGTCAGGAAGCCTGACCCTCGCGCGTTGTCCCGACGTGGCCGGCACCTTGCAGGCCCCGTCCGCCCGGCCAGGAACCCACGCATCCCCGGAGGACCCGCATGATGATCACACGCCGGATCGCCGCCCCCGCGCTCGCCCTGCTGGTGACCCTCGGCGCGTCGGGATGCGCCGGGTTGAGCCTGAGCAACGGCTGCGGGATGAACGCCATGGACCCGATGACGGACGGGGCCAGCCGTCTGAACGTGGCTGCCACGCGCCACCAGCAGATCGGGCAGATGCAGGCGTATCAGAAAATGGCCATGATCGCCAACACGCAGTTCAGCAACCAGATCCGCAAGCCCGGCCAGGTGACGGTGGCCCCTACGTCTCAGCGGCTCTGCTACTGATCGACTCTCGTTCCTGATGTGAAAGAGGCCGGCGGCTCCCCCGTGGAGCCGCCGGCCTCTCTGCTTTGCCAGCGATCCTGAGTCTCACGCGGAGCCGCGGAGGACGCGGAGAAAGGGAGGGAGCCCTCCGCAGTTCTCCGCGACCTCCGCGCCTCCGCGTGGAACCCTTCTTTACCGCCGCATGCGCCGCACTTCTTCCAGCCCCGCCGGGTCCCACCGGGGCCGCTCGGGGTCGTTCGCGATCTCCATCACCACGTGGAACACCATCCGGGCGATGCGCGCCGCCTTGTCGGTGTCGATGGTCTCCACCTCGTCCGAGGGCTGGTGATAGTCCTCGTGCACGCCGCTGAAGAAGAAGAGGGCCGGCACTTCCTTGCGCGCGAAGTGGAAGTGGTCGGAGCGGAAGAAGAAGCGCTCCTCGGGCCAGAGGTCGTCCGACAGGCGCAGCCGCAGGTCGGGGTGCGCGGCGCCCACCCGGTCCGCCAGGCCACCCAGGCTCGAGTACTTCTTGCCGATGACCACCACCATCCCGGGGTCGTTGCGGCCGATCATGTCGACGTTCACGTTGGCGACGGTCTGCGCCAGCGGCACCGTCGGATGCTCGGCGTACCAGGCGGAGCCCAGCAGCCCCTTCTCTTCGCCGCTCACGTGCAGGAACACGATGCTGCGGCGCGGGCGCACGCCCATGCGCGCAAAGGCCTCCGCCACCTCCAGCAGCCCCGTGGTGCCGCTGGCGTCATCGTCCGCCCCGTTGTAGATGCTGTCGCCGTTCACCGCGCGGCCCACCCCCACGTGGTCCATGTGCGCGGAAAGCACCACGTACTCGTTGCGCAGCGCGGGATCGCTCCCCGGCAGCACGGCGACCACGTTGGGCACCGGCACCCCCGCGGTGCCCGCCGCCGCGCCCCGGCCGCGGAACGGCCACCACTGGTAGAAGGTGCCGTTCTCCCCCCCCGGCTGCAGCCCCCACAGCTTGTACTGGTTGACCAGGTACGAGGCCGCGATCTCCAGCTCGGGGCTGGGCGTGTTGCGCCCGCGCATGCGGTCCGACGCCAGGAACTCGATGCGGGCGTAGACGTCCTGCGGGGTGATGGTGGCGGCCGCCTGCTCCGCCGTCAGTCCCGAAGCGGAGAGCGGGACGGAGACGGGGGCCGGCGCGGACGCGGGGGGAGAAACGGGCGCCGCGCAGGCACCGAGTGCCAGCGCGGCGGAAAGTACGGCGTACGTGGGTCGGGTCATGACGCTCGCTCCGAATGGTTCACCGGAGCGAGCCGGACGGCCCGCCCCGCGTCAAGGCTCCACGGAAGGACGCACGCGGGGTGCCCCTTCCGAAGAGCGCGACGAACTGCCTTCATTGCCGCCGGACCGCGGCTCCGGGCGCTCGGCGCGCGCCGGCGGCTCGGAGCGCTCCACACGCGCCGGCGGCTCGCGGCGGGGCTCCGACTGCCGCTCCGGGGCACGCTCGCGGCTGGGCTCACGCCGGGGCTCCTCCCGGCGGGGCACCTCGCGCCCCGGCTGCGCACGCCCGTCCGTGGTCGGGCGGCGCTGGAACGTCGGCCGGTCGCGCTCCGGCGCCACGGGCCGCCCCTGCTGCCGCGGCGTTTCCTGCCGCGGCTCCTGCTGCGCGGCCGCGGCACCGTCGTCGCCGCCGCGGCGGGGCGCGGCCACGCGCGGTTCCGGACGGCGGGCGCTGCCCCGGTCTCCCCGCTGTGCCTCGCGTTCGCCCGTGGCGACCGGGCGGCCGTCGCGTCCCGACGCGGGGGGCGCGGAGGCCTGCCCGCCCGGCGAGGTGCGCGGCCGCGGCTGGCGCCCCGCAGCAACCGGGGGCGCGTAGCTGTCGGTGCGCTCCTTGTACCCGTGCATGGGACGGGGCACGCGGCGCGCGCCGCCGTAGTAGCGGTCGTAGTACACGCGCCGGTTTCCGCGCCAGTACCGCGTATCATAATAGTACTGGTTGTAGCCCAGCAACGAATGCACGCGGCCGCACGAATCGTAGTACGACGAGCGGCTGCCGTACCAGTCGCCGTAGCCGTCGTAGCAGGCGTACCGCGGGTGCGAATAGCGCCGGCCCACGTGATAGGTGTAGTAGTCCACCGCCTCGTAGCCCTGCGCCCCCTCGGGAACGATGGCGCGCACCACCTCGTCCATGGCGTAGAACGGGTCTCCGTACACGGAGCGGCTGCCGTCCCAGCGGGCCAGGCGCGGCGCGTACAGGTCGCGGATGCGCCACAGCTCCAGCGGCTCGTCGAGGGTCACGGCGAACACGTAGCCCATCCCCGGGCCGCCGCGCACGCGCAGGTAGTCCCACCCGCCGCGCGAGCTCACCCGCAGGGTACGCCCGCCGCGCACGTAGCCGTCGTCGTTGGACGACCGCGGGTACAGCACGTCGAGGTCGCCGTTGGTGTCGATGTGGAAGACGGCCAGGTAGCCGTCGTAGTCCGGCCGCACCATCACGCGCATGCGGTCGGATTCGCTGTAGAACTCGCGGTGGCCTTCTACCCACACGCGAACGCCGCCCTGCTGCAGCGACGCGGCGGCGGACGTGGGCATCAGCAGCGCGGGGGCGGCCTCGGCGGCCGCCGCCACGGGGGCGAGGACGGCGAGGGCAAGCCCCACCGAGGAAAGGATCGTCTTGATCATGAGTGGGTCTCCGGGTCCGAGCGGGGTTCCGCCCACACACGGCGGGCAAGCGCCGTTCCGGGGGGACACACCCGGAAGATGCAAGGAATGGCGCGGGGAATCAACCATGTCGTCCCCTCGCCGTCCTCCCTGCCCGTCCCCGTGCGGGGACGGGCGTTCTCACGCAGGGGACGATGAGGCGGCGCTCATCGCACGCTCCGGGCAGGCCCCAGCCGCCCTCCATCGACCCACTTTCCCCCGGCACTCCCGCGTCCGCCCCAGCACCGTTTTGGTGCGCCACGAGTGGCGTTCGCACCGATCTTTACCACCACCCCACCGCGCCGGAAAATCGCAAACCGATCCGCCGCAACCACTTGGCGAAACAGCTTCGCCTGGCCCGTCCCGTGCCTCTTCGCGCCCCGTACACCATCCCGTCCAGAAGCCCGCGAATGCCCTTCGCCACCCGCCCGATGCGGGAGGCGCCAGGTGCACCGCTCGCCCCCACCGCCACACCCCCGTGGCGGCGCTTTCCACCCCGCTTGGAGAACGCACATGAAGCTCCGCAACACCTCGCTGCTCCTTGGCATGGCCGCGCTGGCCGCCTGCTCGGACCAGGCGACCGAGCCCGTGGCGGCCCGCAGCGCCCCCGTGCACTTCGCCATGGAGGGCCGCGGGATCGACGGATCGTACATCGTGGTGCTCCACGAGGGGTCGGACGCCCGCGCCGTCGCCGCGGTGGCCGGAGTGACCCCGGAGCACGTGTACTCCGCCGCGCTCACCGGCTTTTCGGCCCAGCTGAACGCCGGGCAGCTGAACGCGCTGCGCAGCCACCCCTCGGTGGACTTCGTGGAAGAGGACCAGGTCGCCACGCTTTCGACCACGCAGTCGGGCGCCACCTGGGGCATCGACCGCACCGACCAGCGCGCGCGGCCGCTCTCGGGCACCTACAACTACACCAACACGGCCTCCAACGTCCGGGCCTACATCATCGACACGGGCGTGCGCGCCACGCACTCCGAGTTCCGCAAGACCGACGGCACCACCCGCGCGCAGAACAACTACAACGCCACGGGCGACGGCAACGCCTCGGACTGCAACGGGCACGGCACGCACGTGGCCGGCACGGTGGGCGGCAAGACGTACGGCATCGCCAAGGCCGTGATGATCCGCGCGGTGAAGGTGTTCACCTGCTCGGGCGGCAGCGCCAACAGCACCATCATCGCCGGCATCGACTGGGTGACGGCCAACCACGTCAAGCCGGCCGTGGCCAACCTGTCGCTGGGCGGCGGCGCCAGCCAGGCGACCGACGACGCGGTGAACCGCCTGTCGAACGCGGGCGTGTTCGTGGCCGTGGCCGCGGGCAACTCCAACGTGGATGCCTGCACCACGTCGCCGGCCCGCGCCAGCACGGTGACGACGGTGGCCTCGTCCACCAGCACCGACGCCAAGTCGTCGTTCAGCAACTGGGGAAGCTGCGTGGAGCTGTACGCCCCGGGGAGCAGCATCACCTCGGCCTGGTACACGGGCGACACGGTGACCAACACCATCAGCGGCACCTCGATGGCCTCGCCGCACGTGGCGGGCGTGGGCGCGCTGTACAAGGGCACCTACGGCGACGCCGGGTACTCCACCATCCGCACCTGGCTGATCAACAACGCCACGACCAACGTGATCACCGGCAACGTCAGCGGCACGCCCAACCGGCTGCTGTACAAGTCGACCCTGTAATCCCGCGGGTCGCTCGTGAGGGAGGGGCCGCGGCCTGGCGCCGCGGCCCCTCGGTGCTTCCGGGCCGCCATCCCGGTTGACGCCGCTCCGCCAAAGGCGGTAGTTTAGCTGTTTGTGCCGCGATCCGGCGCCGCGCAGGCGCCGGTCTTCTCTTCCCCGCCGGACGCCGTTCGCAGGCGAGCCGGCCCCGGGTTTTCGGCAACACGAAAGGCTGTGCCGCACCCCCTGCTCATCGACTCGGTCCAGACCGTCCCCGCGTTCCGCGAGCTGGCCGCCGGCCTGCCCCGCGCGGGCGAAACGGTGGTCGCGTCGGGCCTGGCGGGGTCGGCGCCGCTGCTGCTGGTGGCCGGGCTCCATCGCGCGCGCCCCGAGCGCATGTGGCTGGTGGTGGGCGGCGGGCCCGAAGACGCCGAGATGGCCACCTCGGACCTGGAGGCGCTGCTGGGCGAGGCCTCCGTCTTCCTGTACCCGCAACGCGAGTCGCTGCCGTACGAAGAGGGCGAGCCGCACCTGGAAATCGGCGGCACGCGGGTGGAGGCGCTGGAGGCGCTGCTCAGCGGCCGGGCGCGGGTGATGGTGACCACCGCGCGGGCCATGCAGGAGCTTTCGCCCGCGGTCGAAGGGCTTCGCGACCTGCGGCTGGAGGTGCGCGCGGGCGAAACGGTGAAGATCGGCGCGCTCTCGGCGCGGCTGGAGGAGATGGGCTTCGAGCGCGTCGCCACGGTGGAGGAGGTGGGCCAGTACGCGCTGCGGGGCGGCATCGTCGACGTGTTCGGCTTCGGCGCGCCCGAGCCGGCGCGCATCGAGTTCCTGGGCGACGAGGTGGAGTCCATCCGCTTCTTCGACATCCTGTCGCAGCTGTCCGTTCGCGCGGTTCCCCACATCCAGCTGCTTCCGGTAGACCTGAAGCCCGCCGAAGCCCCGTCGGCCGAGGGGATTCCCCGGCACGCGGCGGAGGGCGAACGGCGGACGCTGCTGGACTACCTGCCCGAAGACACGCTCGTCGTCCACCTCCACGGCGGCGGCACGCGGCAGGAGCTGGAGCGCACGTGGACGGAGGTGGTGCGCCTTCACGAGTCAGAGGCGCGGCGCGGCACCCGGCCCGAGCAGCCGGAGCGGCTGTTCATGCCGCCTGCCGTGGCCGAGCGGCGGCTGGGCACCTTTCCGCAGCTCTTCGTGGAAGACGCGGGGACGCTCCCCGTGCAGCGCTTCGCCCGCTTCCGCGCGCTGCCGCCGCCCCCCATCGACCGCGACATGGGGCGGCTGGGCGAGGTGCTCAAGCAGGCGGCCGGCGCGGGCGACCGCACCCTGGTGCTGTGCGACAACCAGGGGCAGCTGGAGCGCCTGCAGGAGCTGCTGGACGAATTGAAGGTGGCGCGGTGGACGGAGCTGGCCATCGGCTCCATGTCGGGGGGCTTCGTGCTGGCCGACGCCGTCCCCGCGCTGCGGGTGCTGACGGACCACGAGATCTTCCGCCGCTCGCGCCGCATCCGCCGCCGCCGGCGCTTCCGGGGCGGGGCCGCGCTGGAAAGCGTGGCGGCGCTCAAGCCGGGCGACTACGTGGTGCACATGGACCACGGCGTGGGGCAGTTCCGGCGGATGGAGCGGGTTCGCCTGGGCGAGGAGGAGTTCGAGACGCTGGTCATCGAGTACGCGGGCGGCGAGCTGCTGCGCGTGCCCGTGCACCGGGTGGACCTGATCGAGCGCTGGGTGGCCGAGGACAACGAGGCCCCGCCCCCCAAGGTGCACCGGATCGGCGGCAAGGACTGGTCGCGCGCCAAGCAGAAGACGCGCAAGGCCATCCAGGAGATGACGGCCGAGCTGCTGGAGCTGTACGCCGCCCGCCAGGCGGAAAAGGGGTTCGCCTTCGCGCCCGATACGCGCTGGCAGCGCGAGATGGAGTCGGCGTTCCTCTTCGAGGACACCCCCGACCAGCGCCAGGCGACGGAAGACGTCAAGCGCGACATGGAGTCGCCGCGCCCCATGGACCGCCTGATCTGCGGCGACGTGGGCTACGGCAAGACCGAGATCGCCATCCGCGGCGCCTTCAAGGCCGTGCAGGAAGGGAAGCAGGTGGCGGTGCTGGTGCCTACGACCATCCTGGCCGAGCAGCACCTGCACACGTTCCGCGAGCGCCTGGCCGACTTTCCCGTGAAGATCGAGGCCCTCTCGCGCTTTCGCACCGCGAAGGAGCAGGCCAAGGTGCTGGAGCAGCTGGAGGCGGGAGAGGTCGACATCCTCGTGGGGACCCATCGCCTGCTTTCGCCCGACGTGAAGTTCCGCGACCTCGGGCTGATGGTGATCGACGAGGAGCAGCGCTTCGGGGTGAAGCACAAGGAGATGCTGAAGCACCTGCGCCGCAGCGTGGACGTGCTGACGCTCACCGCCACCCCCATCCCGCGCACCCTGCACTTTTCGCTGCTGGGGCTGCGCGACATGACGCTGATCCAGACGCCGCCGCGCGACCGGCAGCCGGTGATCACCCACGTGCTGCCGTGGACCGACGCCATCCTGGAAGACGCCATCCGGCGCGAGCTTGACCGCGGGGGCCAGGTGTTCTTCGTCCACAACCGGGTGGAGACCATCGGCGCCGTCGCCCAGAAGGTGCGGGGGCTGGTTCCCGACGCGCGCATCGGCGTGGCGCACGGGCAGATGCGCGAAAAGGAGCTGGAGGAGGTGATGACCCACTTCCTCGAGGGCGAGAGCGACGTGCTGGTGGCCACGGCCATCATCGAGGCGGGGCTGGACGTGCCCCGCGCCAACACGCTGATCGTCAACCGCGCGGACTACTTCGGCCTCAGCCAACTGTACCAGATCCGAGGCCGGGTGGGGCGCAGCCACCACCGCGCGTACTGCTATCTCCTGGTCCCCGACGAGATCCAGGAAGACGCCGAAAAGCGGCTGCGGGTGCTGGAGCACTACACCGAGCTGGGAAGCGGCTACCGCATTGCGCTCAAGGACCTGGAGCTGCGCGGCGCCGGCAACATCCTGGGGCAGCAGCAGTCCGGCTTCGTCTCGGCCGTGGGGCTGGACACCTACCTGCGGCTGCTGGAAGACACCATCCGGCAGATGAAGGGCGGCGGCGCGTCCGGCCCCGCCCCGCTGGCGGAGGTGTCGGTGGATGGCACGGCGCTGATCCCGGACAGCTACATTCCCGACGAGGCGCAGAAGCTCCACTTCTACCGGCGCCTGTCGCGCGAAGAGAAGCTGGAGGGGATCGACGCCCTGCGCCGCGAGCTGCGCGACCGCTACGGCCCGCTCCCCGACGAGGTGGAGACCATGCTGGGCACGGCGGCGCTGCGGCTGCTGGGGGGCGGGCTGCGCATCGAGCGCATCCTGGTTCGCCCGTGGGACGTGCGCATCAACTTCCGGCAGGGGATGGTGCCGCGGATGGCGTCGCTCCAGCGCAGCCTGCAGGCCTGGCAGTTCGCCGTGGAGGTGCGCCGGGCCCTGCCGCTGTCGCTGACGCTGACGCGCCACGGCACCGAGCCCATCATGGGCACGCTGGTCTCGGCGCTGCGCGACCTGGCCGCCGACCCCGCGCTGGCGGCATGAACTGCAGTGCGAAAGTGCGAAAGCAGGAGAGCGCGACGCAGCGTTTGAAGCAAAGCGGGAGGTGCGGGGTACGAACGGTGGGAAGGCAACGGATCGGGGATGCGGCGGCGGATGGTTCCGCGGGCCGTCGTTCGTGTCCGTCACTTTCGCACTCTCGCACTTTCGCACTCTCGCACTGAATTTTCCCTCAACCCGGTCCGGAGAAGATTGATGAAGCTGTCTCGTTGGGCGCTCGTGGCCGCTCCGCTCGCAGTAGCGGCGTGCGGCATCGGCGGTGCCATGAAGTCCGAAGCCGACGTGGTGGCCAAGGCCGCCGGCAAGGAGCTGCGCGTGGAAGACGCGGCGCAGATCCTGGCGGCCAACCCCCAGATTCCCACCGACCCGCAGGTGGTTCGCCAGCTGGCGGACCTGTGGGTGGACTACACCCTGCTGGCCACCGCGGCCGCCGAGGACACCAGCCTTTCGGTGCTGGACCTGGACGACTTCGTGAAGGAGGAGCAGGAGGAGCAGGTGGTGTACCGCTACCTGGAAGCCCAGGTGAAGCCCGACACCTCCTTTACCGACGCCGAGCTGGACCAGCTGTGGAACAGCGAAGGGCCCGGGGTGGAGGTGCGCGCGCGCCACATCCTGCTGAAGCCCGCCGCCGAGGCCACGCCCGCGCAGCGCGAGCAGCTGCGTGCACGCGCCGAGGCCATCCGCGTGCGCGCCGCCGGGGGCGAGGACTTCGCCGCGCTGGCCCGTGAAACCACGGAAGAGCCGGGCGGCAAGGAGCGCGGCGGCGACCTGGACTGGTTCGGCCGCGGGCGCATGGTGCCGCAGTTCGAGGAGGCCGCGTTCAAGCTGCAGGCCGGCCAGGTGAGCCCGGTGGTGGAAACGCCGTTCGGCTACCACGTGATCAAGGTCGAGGACCGCCGGCAGCAGCCCATCGGCGAGAACCGCGAGGGCTGGCGCCAGCACCTGAAGGGTACCGCGCAGCAGCGCGCGCTCAGCACCTACATCGACTCGCTGCGCAAGACCGCCAAGGTGGCGGTGCAGACCGGCGCCGAGGAGAGCGTCCGCGAGCTTGCGGGGCAGGAGAACCTGAACCTCCGCGGCCGCGCCGCCAGCCGCCAGCTGGTGTCGTACCAGGGTGGCGAGGTGACCGCCGCCGAGGTGGCCGAGGCCATGCAGGGCGTTCCCGGCCAGGGGCGCGACCAGATGAAGACCGCTCCCGCCGAGCAGGTCAAGGAGTTCCTGGAAACGCAGGCCCTCAAGGAGTTCCTGGCCGTCGAGGCGCGCCAGAAGAACTTCCGCCTCCCCGCCCCCGCGGCCGACTCCATCCGTACCCAGGCCCGCGAGGCCATCCGCGAGATCCTGCGGATGTCGGGGCTGGCCAACCGCCGCTTTCCCAAGGGCAAGGCCGGCAACGGCGCCATCCAGGAGGCGGTCCGCAACCTGATGGAGCAGGCCGTGCGGGGCGAGCGCCAGCTGCCCCCGCTCGGCAAGCTGGCCTACGCGCTTCGCAACGCGTACGGCGCCGACATCAACACCGAGAGCTTCCAGAAGGTGGCCGACCGCATGCAGGCCATCCGTGCCGCGCAGCCGGCACCGCAGCAGCAGCCGGGCTTCCCCGGCGGCATGCCCCCGGGCGCGCAGGGCCAGCCGGGCCAGCCGCAGCCGGGCCAGGCTCCACAGCCGGGCCAG
>NZ_DATBNB010000005.1 GCF_036554565.1 Longimicrobium sp.
CCCGGGGGGGGGGGGGGGGGGGGGGGGGCGCGCAAGACTTTCGTCCGCGGAAAACATGCTGGTGCCGCATCCCTGCAGCCGATAGTAAGCCGTAACCGAGTTGGGCTCCAATCAGGCTTTTTCTTCTCGGCCTTCTTTCTCGGCACGAAGTCTCTCAATGGCGGCGCGGACCTCAGCCTCCCACAGGAAGGCTTCGTCCTTGGCGGGATCGTAGTGTGGGAGATCCGGGATCGGAACTCCCAACTCTTTTAGCAATCCCGTGGTCTTGGTGAGTTCGTAGCGGTGAACATACGGCTCGCCATCAGCCCAGGCTTGCTCGTAGGCAGCAAGGGCGTGGTGCTTCGCTTGCTCGAGGTCGCCGATGGCCTGCCAGAGCAGGGCGAGGTAACGATGCGCGGGCTGGCGCAATTGGGCGAGGCGCTCAGCTTCACTGCGGGCGTCGGCGCCCGTGAGTTGACGGAGGCGGAACTTGCTCACGGCGAGCCCGGTCTCGGAAACTTCATCCACGAGGCGGCGTTCGCGAGCCATAGTTAAGGCTTGGTTGAAGCTCGCAGTGGCTAGCATCCATTCGCCGTTCTCCAATCGCCAAGAACCGCGCAGCCGATGGAGGTTTCGGAGGTTGGTGCGATTGCCGTCTTTTTCCGCGAGGGTGGCGGCAGCAGTGAGGTGATCCTCTTGCAACGTGCCCCGCCAGAATTGGAAACTCGCAAATACAGACTCCGCGTCGCCTTGCCGATACCCTGCCCGGGACCATCTGCGACCCATGCCGTCCAGATGACGCCAAGTTGCCTCCGCCTCGTGCCACTGACCGGCTAGGGATTGGTCGGTAAACAGGCTAATCCAAGCCATGAAGACTCGCTCGTCATTCGCCCCGACCGTGGCAAGATCAAGGGCAAGGCGATCTACGCGTAGAGCTTTGGCCAACATGCCCCGATCAGCAAAGTTAGCGGCGATGTTGAGGAGGCGAATGATTAGTTCATGCCAGTTTTCTGTCTCCAAGTCTACACGAAGTGCGGCTCCCAAGGCACCTGTGCCCGTCTGGATTTCGCCGCAGTGGTACAAAGCAATGGCGGCGGAATTCGCAAGGTAAGATGCATCCCAAGCATCCACGTCCTTTGGAAGCTGGTCCCAGGCTGCTGGGAAAAAGTGGCGCAGTAGCGAGAGCGCTTCCACATGGGCTTCGAGATTGATAAGGAGCGCGTTCGCGAGATCACCCCGATAGGCGTCCGCCGCCTGCTGATAGCGGCCGAGCTTCAGCATGGTGCGAACGACATTCAGGCCGTTCTCCACATCCTCCATCGTCTTTGCCTGCTCATAGGGATTGTGCGGCTGGGAGAAGTAATAGTCCACCACGCGCTGGCCGTAGCCTTCCTTCTCTTCAGTCTTCATGCCTCCGGCGGCGACACCGCGGACGACCGGATGCAAATCATACCGCCTCATGCCGTGATCGTATTGCAACAAGCCGCGATGTTCAAGATCCTGAATGGTCTCACCCAGCTTCTTGGGCGCTTCGCGCACGGTCTCAGAGTCGCGCCACGCCTTCATCGCGTGCTCGTAGGCTTCCCGTTCGGCTAGGGCGACTTCGAATTGCTGGCGCAGCGCGGCTTTATCCTCATCGGTCCACCTGTGCCAAAACCAGTGTTGCTCCGGCGGGTCCGGCTTCTTCACTTCTTCCGGCTCCAACGGGAGGTGCGGATTAAAGGCGGCGACCGTATCGTAGTCGACGGCGTTGCTCAGCAGCGCGAGGGTGGAGAGAAGCTGGCGGCTGGCAGGCCCGAGCGCCTCCATCGCGGCGCGCAGGATGTGGTTACGGCTCTGGATGAGGTCCAGACTGGCAAGGTTCAGCTTCGCTCCGTATTCCGGGTCGGCGGCCCAAGTGTCGAAGTTGCCCCTGTGCGGCCCGGGCGAATTGATGAGACCGGCGAGGGCACCAATGACAAGCGGGTGGTTTCCGCAGTAATTCGTGAGGTAGTAACGGATGTCCACGGAGGCGCCCTGGATGCCGCAGGAGCGCAGCAACTCCTCGGCATCCGCCTCGTCCAACCCGGGCAAAAACAACGGCTTCACACCTGGGAGCGGAATTCCCGCTTGATTCAGCAACGCACGCGGGGTGAGTCTTGAACTGATAAGGATCTTCGACGGCGCGGCGGCGGCGAGCGCGCGGAGAAGGTCGGTGTCCTCGTCGCGGATCGCATCGGAGGGATTGCGGTCCAGGACCTTGTCGGTGGGCCGGTTCACCTCCTCGTCAGGCACCTCGGCGGCATCGATGCGATGGTAGGCCACGAGCACGCGCTCCAAGCCATCCAGAATGAGCAGCCAGGGTCTACGGCGGAGCAGGGTGAGGAGCTCGACGCGCATCTCGGCCGTGGTCTTTGTCGCGAATGCCTCCAGAGGCTGCTGCGTCATGTAAGCGAGCGCGTGCTGGCAGAAGGCGCGCATAACGGCGCCTCTCTCATAGAAGGAATACCAGAAGCGCCCGGCCCAATCGGGGCGGTCGGCCGTCGCGTGCTTCGTCGTCCACTCCCATGTCAACATGCTCTTGCCATTGCCGCCAATGGCTTCAAAGAGCAAGACACTGGAGGGATTGGAGGGCTGCGCCCACTCACTCAGCGTCTTGAGCTGCGCCTTGCGTCCGATGAAGGTGTGGCGGCCAATGTAATCCGGTGCGGCGTAGAACGCGGGAGGAGTGGGGATCGGCCCAGACGTGGTGTCGGCCTCGGTATCCGGCTCAATGCCCACTTTCGGAGACTCGAGATGTTTGCTCAACTCGGCGAGCGCGGAACCTAGCTTCTCTTTGAATTCTTGAAGGCTGTTGAAAGTCGCGTAAACCCGGTTCACTTTCGATCCGGGTGCGTGCTGCTTTGCCCGCTCACGGAAAGCGTTTAGCTTCTGCTTCTTCTCCACATCGTTTTCAAAGTCTGCCTGTTTCCCCTGATGGTCTTCGCCCATGATGAAGAGAAGGATCGGACGACCGAGATCCTGCGCTTCGTTGAATTCCAGTTCTGTGATCGAGAGCTTGCCAGGGTTGCGCTTCGGACATTCGGGGGTCTGGCCATACTTGAGGCTGATGATACCAATGTAAGCGGCACTGTCCCGCACCATTTGCAAAGAAGAGTCGATCACGTCCACAAGCCTAGCCGAGTCGTTTTCCATGACGTTGGCGTGGAGCCTGTGCTGGTGGATCGCATCAATGAGCGCCGCGCGATGCTCCAGCAAATCAGTGAAGGTGCTGGACACCATTACCTGTGTAACGGGACGCGGCTCGTGCTGCATGGATTTTCGCATGGCCCCCAGAAACGAACGATTTGTAAACACTCTCAATGGTAAAACGAGATCAAGGCTGGGGGGTGCAGGGCCGCCGCGCAAGCATTCAGGCGCTCCGCAAAGTCAAGCCAACCCCCGATCCCCTGCAGCGATGGATAGGCAGCCGCTACGCTTTCGCCTCCATCTCGTCCGCGAGCTTGATCAGAGCTCCGCCGCGCTCGCGAGCGAGCTTCGCTACTGCCCTCTCCCACCCTGCCGGAGGTGAGCGATACGACGAGGCGGACGAGCTGAGCCGAGCCTGCCGCAGCAGACCATGCGACACACCCAGTTCCTCGGCAAGGTCGGCCAGGGAAACGGTGCCGATCAGACGGTCGGTCGCTCTCTTGAACGGCTCGCTCACGTTTACGCACCTGTTGACACGCACAGTGCCGTTTACTATACTGTAAACGGCAGGACGCACGGAGAGGCTGGCCGCCTCCTCGGCCAGGAAGACACGGCCAGCCTCCACACAAACGACTCGCGAGCCGTCCGCCCCGAACAGTAGCCCTGCTCGGCGGCGCGGGTCAAGAGAAGGAGGTACAGCATGGAACAGCAGCACCTACCCTCGCCGATGCGGTTTCTGGAAATCCTGATAGACAGGTTCGGCGCGCTCGAAGCGGTCGCCAACTCGTCGATCAAGCTGGCCCGCTACGCACCGGAGGACGAACTGGCGATGGACCTGCTCGTGGCCGAGGCAGTGCTGGAGTTCGGCAGCAGCCTCCGAGAGGCGGCGGAGGGCGCGATGGAGTGGGCGAGGGCGCGGGGAGTGGCACCGCTTCCGTGAACACGGGCCGCGATTCCAACAAAGCAAGATTCACGTAGAGACGCGGAGAGACACGCCCCCCCTCCTGCGTCTCTGCGGCTCTGCACGAAACCCAGCAGTAAGGGCGCGCGTTCGCCGCGCGCGGCGCATCGTGCGCGTGGTCAGAACGGGGTACAATCCCCGTGTCGCTCCCGAAGTGGCGCCACCGGCACCTCCGTCCAGCCCCCGGCGACTGCGTTTGCCTGCGCCGCGCCCGCAGGAGAGGGTTGCGCCTGGCGGACGCGCAGCCGGGTGATCTGGTCGAAGCGGAGCCCGTGGAAGCTGGCCCGGCTTCCTTCCCGCGGCACCATCACTTCCAGGCATTCGCCCACTTTGCCGACGACGCCCTCGCGCCACCCCTCTCCGAGCATGGGGCTGATGACCTGCACACGGTTTCCGTATGCGATCGTGGGCGCCGCCCCCGCGGCGCGGCCCCGTGCCTCGCCGCACGAGTCGACGCCCACCAGCGCGGATCCGAGCAGGAGCAACGCGGAAATTCGCGAGATCATACCATAGCTCTTTTGCCGATCGTCGACGGTTTCGACGGGTGGCGCGCATCCGCGGGCTCAAACGGAGGCGGACCTGCCGCAGGCTGCTGCGCCACCCGGGTTCCAGCGGGATTCAGCCCGGCCGCGCGCACTCCGCGACGGGCACAGTGCAGCAGTAGCCAGTGAAACAGCAGTTGGTGCAATCGTGGCCGTCACCCCCACTGGTGAGGTAGAACTGGATCGCGAGGGCTTCGGCTTCCTGGTCCCCGAGCGCCGGCTCGCCAGCTACGAGAACCGTTACCGCCGCGACGGCTCCAAGGCCGGCGAGTAGCTTCCGGATGGATCGAACGAACATGGTCGCCTCCAGTTGATGAAGTGGGATGACGGTCCGCCTCCAAGCGTACACGCCCAAGAACCATTCAGGGTTTCGCCGCCGATCGCTGCAGGGACACCAGGCTGTCGAGTGATAATCGCGTCGCACCGGGTTTCCTCAGGTCGGCACTGCTCCAGACGATTGTCCCGTTGTTCACCAGATGAATGGCCGGGACCACCGAATTTCCAAATCGCCGCTCGAACGCGCGAGGCGAAACCGTCTGGTACGATGCCTGGACCCGGCGGCTGGCGAGGAATGCGCGGGGAACGGACTCGCTGCGGGCGCTGCCCACGTGCAGCACAAGCAGCGGAACATCACTCCCCCAGCGCGTTTGGACGCGCCGAAATTCGTAGTCCACCTCTTGGCACGTGAAGCAATCCTCCGTTCGGACCACCCACACGAGGTACGTCCCGGCCGCGTGCTCACTACGCGCTCCCGTCCATTCCTGCGGGGCCGCGGACCCGGCGCGCAGCGGAGCGGGCGGCGGTTCTGATCCCCCACACGCAGCCGAGGCTCCCCAGGAGAGCAACAGGGCGGTCAGCGCAAACGTGCGAGTGCCCACCGGTTTGGAACCTCCGAGCCAGGAGCAACGAAGAACAGGGTGGACGAAGCTGGTTCAGCGGTCAGCAGCCGCGGGGCGTTCCGCACCTCGAACAGCCGGCGTCCCGCCCTGTCCATCGCAAAGAGGTGATACGTTCGAGTGAGTGCCTGTTCCGCGGCGAGGCTCTGATACGGGATGAGCAGGCGGCCGTCCGAGAACCAGTGGAGGTCGGCCACATAGTCGAAAGAACTGAAGAAATTCGCCCGTTTTACGGGATCGGAGCCCCCCCGAGGGGTTTCTGCCGGCACCGGTCTGAAATCGCGGAACGGGATGGGCAGCTTGCCCCGGGGCCGGCCGTCGAGCGCGAAGAAGTACAGCGTGTCGCTCAGGGCGAAAACGGCGGCCACGGTGTCGCCGCGGATGGCGGCCTTGCTCCAGCCGGCCATGACGGCGGCAGTCTTGTTGGGAGCCGCCTCGAACGGATCGAAAAAGCTCCTGCGGACCCGGTTTTCGCGGATATCCCACATGTGCAGGCTTGGTCCTGTGCCCCCCCGGCCCTCCAGCCGAGCAGCGACCAGCAGCGTGGAGTCGTCTACCACCTCCATGTCCTGCACGTGAAGGAACGGGGTCCGGATCTGCTCCAGTGCCGCGGTGCCCGCCGAGTCGAAAAGGGTGAAGCTGCCACTCAGCTCCGCGGCGAGTACCTGCCCGTTCGGCAACCGCAGGACGGTGGCTACGGAGCGGAACTCGCCGGGGCCCGACCCCTTCTTTCCAATGTTCCACAGGAGGGCGCCTTCGCGGGTGTACCTGCGCAGCTGTCCCTCGCGCTCGTCGGCGACGAGAAAACCCCCCAGCGGATCGGGCGTAACGTCCGGCGTTACGTTGATCACTGCGGCATTTTCCTGCAGCTCGATCGTAGGCCCAAACGCAACGACTTGCTCCAGCGTCTCAGGAGGTTTGCCATCGGGACGGCCGCACCCCACCGCCAGAGCGATAAGGAACGCACCAAACACGCAGGCGTTCCGTGAACGGCGAAGCCCCGCAGAATCGTGAGCCCGCGGGCGAGGCTTGGGGGCGAAGGTGCTGGTTGCCACGACATCTCCTCGCACGGGGGGGAGCGCCGACAAAGGGAGCGGGGCAGTGACCCACCGTCCGCAACCGCTGCAAAACACATTCCAGGGCCGCACGTTACGCGCCCCTTATTTTCGGCTATGTCATTGGGGCGGCAGCCGGTTACGCCTCTCCTATCCGCGCACCGGCCCCTTACGGGCGGTGTTCCCGTGAATGATCTACTGATGACAAGAATAGAATCACGCGGAGGCG
>NZ_DATBNB010000006.1 GCF_036554565.1 Longimicrobium sp.
AGGCCTCGTGTTCCGTGACCGCCGCCGCGCCCTGCCTGTACGTGCCCCAGGCTGGATCGTTCGGCCCGCGACGGTGGTGCTGCGGCCGGTTCGGTGCGCCTGGGCCTCAGGATGACAGGCCCTCGTGAGGCTCCCAATCGCTGGGTGACTCACCGGATTGGCTCCCTTCCCCCGCGCAGTTTGCGGGGGAAGGGCTGGGGATGGGGGGCGCCCGGCCCGCGCACCAGACTCAGCCCGCCACCACAACACCCCTGGACCCCCGAATCCGCGCACTCGCCTCGCCCACCGCCACCGTGATCGCCGATCCCACCAGCGCGAACCATAGCGTGTCCACCACCCTGGGCATCGCCCCGAACTGCTGGAGGGCCCAGAGCAGCGTCATCCCCGCGACGGCAACCCCCATGCCGGTCACCGCGTCGCGCCCGTCCGCACGCTTCGAAATCAGCCCCAGCAGGAACCCGCCGAGCAGCCCGCCGTAGGTGAACGAGGCGATCTGCAGCGCGATCACCACCAGCGGCGTTCCCTTGGCGATCAGCTGAAAGGCGAGCGAAACGGCGATCATCACCACGCCCCACAGCAGCGTGAACCGCTTGCCGACGTCCAGCAGATGCTGCTCATCGTGCTGCTTCTCGTCGCTGCGCCTCGTCAGCGGCACGTACAGGTCGTGCACCGACACGGCCGCCAGCGCGTTCAGCGACGACGACATGGCGGCGGCCAGGATGGCGGCCACCACGAGGCCCGAGATGCCCGGCGGCAGGTGGTCCAGCGTGAAGCGGGGGAAGATGGCGTCGGGCGTGTCCCAGGTGCGCCCTTCGTAGAACACCCACAGCCCCGCGCCGATCAGCAGGAACAGGGCGAACTGGCCGATGACGATCACCGCCGAGCCGATGATGGCGCGCCGCGCATCCCGCAGCGAGGGCGAGGCCAGCAGCCGCTGCACGATCAGGTGGTCGGCCCCGTGCGACGCCATCGTCAGGAAAGCCCCGCCGACGAGCCCCGTAAACAACCAGTTGGCCTGCGAGAAGCCGCCGTCCAGGTGAATCACCTTCAGCTTGCCGGCGTCGCCCGCAACCTGCACCAGCCCGCCCCACCCGCCGGGGATGTTCTCCAGCACGATCCACAGCACGGCGAGACCGCCCACGATGTAGATGAACATCTGCGCGACGTCTACCCACACCACCGCCCGCAGCCCGCCGTAGTAGCTGTAGACGAGCGTGAAGATTCCGATGGAAAGGATCGACGCCCACACCGGCATCCCCGTGATCAGCCCCAGCGGGATTGCGGTCGCGAAGATGCGCACCGCATCCGCCAGCACGCGGGTGACCAGGAACACCAGCGACGCCAGCCGCCGCGCGCCCTGCCCGAAGCGGCGCTCCAGCAGCACGTACGCCGTGGCGATCTCGCCGCGAAAGTAGCCGGGGAGCAGGAAGACGGAGATGGCGATGCGGCCCAGCAGGTAGCCCACTGCCAGCTGCAGCATCCACAGGTCGCCCGTATACGCCGTCGCCGGCACGCTGACGACGGTGAGGGCGCTGGTCTCGGTCGCCACGAGCGAAAAGCAGGCGGCCCACCACGGGATGGAGTGGTCGGCCAGGAAGTAGTCCTGCGCGTCCTTCTGTTGGCGTCCCAGGACCGTGCCCAGCACCGCGACGAACGCCACGTACGCCAGGACCACGGCCAGGTCGATGGCCCCGTTCACCCCTCACCCCGTGTGCGTGTCATTGTCGTTCGTCCGGATGGGGCGTGAGGGGCAAACCAACGGCGGGGCTGCGGCGTCCAATCTCGTGCGCGCCCCGCCGCGTTGCAATCCGTGCAATCGCCGGGGGGATGCTATATAATTAGCAGGAACAATCCCGGCAGGCGACACCCCCAGCCCAAGCGGCCATGAACTCCCTCCTTCGCATCGTCCCGGCGCTGCTTCTCGCCACCAGCGCGCCCGCCGCGGCGCAGCTGCGCTACACGGTAGACATCGACGATCCCGCCACGCACCGCGCCACCATCACGCTGCGGGTGGATTCGCTCGCGGCGCGGGACAGCGTCTTCCAGTTCGCGGCGACGGCGCCGGGCACGTACCAGACGATGAACATCGGGCGGTTCGTGCGCGACCTGCGCGCGACGGATGCGCGCGGCCGGCCGGTGGCGGTGCGCAAGCAATCGGAGAACGCGTGGGTGTTCGGAGACCCGCGCCGCGTGCGCACGGTGACGTACCAGGTGCTGGACACCTGGAACACGCCGGTGACCGAGTTTCCCATCTATCCCATGGCCGGCACCGCCATTGAGGCCGACCACGCCCTGCTGAACGCCCACGCCATGCTCGGCTTTCCGCGCGGCATGCAGGCGCAGCCGGTGTTCATCCGCTTCGAGGCGCCCCCGGGGTGGACGGTGGAGACTCCGCTGGTCGTCGGGCCGGACGGCTATCGGGCGGACAGCTACGACCACGCGGTGGACTCGCCCTTCCTGCTGGGCGCGCGCCTCACCACGTCGACGCTGACGGTGGGCGGGGTGCCGGTGCGCATCGCGGCCCACTCGCCCTCGCAACTCATCACCGCCAGCGAGCTGCGCGATGCCATGCAGGGGACGCTGACCGCGGCGGGCTCGTTCCTGGGACGCCTGCCGGTGGACCGCTACGTGTTCCTCTTCCGCTTCGCCCCGCAGCGCCAGGGGCAGGCGATGGGTGCGTGGGAGCACAGCTACAGCTCGGAATACGTGCTCGTCGAGGAGCCCTTCAGCCCGCGGGTGGGCCGCGGCGTGACGGACATCGCGGCGCACGAGTTCTTTCACATCGTCACGCCGCTGAACATCCACTCCGAAATCGTTGAGCACTTCAACTTCCAGACGCCCGTGCCGTCGGCGCACGTGTGGCTGTACGAGGGCGTGACGGAGTGGGCATCCGAAAAGATGCAGCTGGACGGCGGGCTGCTGACGCTGGACCAGTACCTGGGCAACGTGGTGGGCAAGATGAGGACGGACCGCACGCGGTACGACACCACGTTCTCGCTCAAGCAGCTCGCGCTGACGTCGTTCACGCAGGCGGGCGCACGGCAGTACGGCAACATCTACCAGCGCGGCGCCGTCGTCGCGGGGCTGCTGGACATTCGCCTGCTCCAGCTTTCCGATGGACGGCACGGGCTGCGCGACCTGATGCTGGACCTTTCCGCCGCCTACGGCCCGCGGCGCCCGTTCCCGGAAGATTCGCTCTACGCCATCATCGCCGCGCGTACCTCGCCGGAGGTGCTGGACTTCTTCGCCCGCTACATCGACCGCGCCGAGCACCCGCCGGTGCGCGAAACCTATGCGCTCCTGGGCATAGACCTGGTGGAGGACGAGCGGGGGCTGCCGCAGCGCCTGGTTCCGAACCCCAACGCCACCCCCGAGCAGCTGCGCCTGCGCGAAGCCTGGCTGCGCTCCGGCTCCGGCGCATCCACCCCGCCGCGGTAGAAGCCCCGAGCACGCGCTACGACGAGACGGTGACGGGCCCTGGCGCACGCCGGCGCCCCCGACGGCGATTGGGAAACGCGCGTAGTATCGGCCTTCACGTTGCACCGATCTGGTGCACGGCGCCTCATCCCGGTGCAACGGGCCGCGTGAGAGCCCACGTGAGCGAATCCGTGCAACGGACTGGTCCGCTGGGGCTTGCGGGCTGCGCTCGCCACCCCCGGGCCCGGGTCCCGGCTGTGCAGCGGCGGGCATTACCCCCACGGCACCCTGCCCCGGGGGAACCCGTACCGAACGGACGCCTATGCGAACCGCCCGTACCCTGGCCGTCGCCGTCTGCGCCGCCGCGGCGCTTGCCGCCTGCGACACCCCCACCCCATCGGTGGAGCCGGTGGAGCAGCCGACCGCCGCCGACCTGCGCCTGGACCCCATGTTCGCGCGCGCCGCGACGGAGTTCCAGGTGCCGGTGGCCCTGCTCAAGGCCGTCTCCTTTACCGAAACGGGATGGCAGTTCGCCCGCGGGGAGCACAGCGACATGGAAGGGCTGGCGCCGGCGTACGGGATCTTCGCGCTCCGCGGCGAGCGCCTGGAACGGGGCGCCCGGCTGGCCGGGGTGAGCGTGGCCGCGGCGCGCACCGACCCCGAAGCCAGCATTCGCGCCGGCGCGGCGCTGCTCCGCGCCGAAGGCCAGGCGCAGCAGGTGTCCGGCTCGGACCTGGCGGCTTGGGAGCCGGCCGTGGCGAGCTTCAGCGGCATCGCCAACGACGAGGCCCGCGCGGGATACGTCTCGAACGGCGTGTACCGCGCGCTGCGCCTGGGCGTGAACGACGCCGAGCAGGCCTCGCTCGCCGCCCATCCCGGCGTGCGGATCGCCCCGGCGGTGCTCCCGACCGGCCCCCGGTACACCACCGAGTACGGCCCGGCCATCTGGACCCCGTCGCCCAACTACACCTCCGGGCGCTCCGGGTACACCATCGCGCTGGTGGTCATCCACACCTGCGCCGGAAACTACAGCGGCTGCTGGAGCTGGCTCACCAACTCCACCTCCGGCGTGTCGGCGCACTACGTCGTCGGCCAGACGGACATCGGGGGCGGCGTGACCGAGGTGCGCCAGCTGGTGGACGAGGACAACACGGCTTGGCACGTGGGCAAGTACTGGCAGGGCTACCCCACCAACCCGCGCTCGGTGGGCATCGAGCACGGCGGCTTCTCGTACGGCAGCAACGGCTACGGCCCGTGGCCCGCGGTGCAGTACAACACCTCCGCCACGCTCACCTGCGACATCGTCAAGAGCCGCGCGATCATCCGTGACCGCGACCACATCATCGGCCACTACCAGCCGGACCCGGTGAACCGCGCGCACGACCCCGGGCAGGGCTTCCCGTGGGCGGACTACATGAGCCGCATCAACAGTTGCGTGGGCGGCGGCACCAGCCCGGCCATCACCGTCGACAGCAACACCGGCAGCCCCGGCACCGACGCCCGCTTCACGGTTTCGGCCAACTGGACCGCGTCCACCGGCACGGCCGGCTACTACGGCACGGGCTACTACTACGCGAGCACGGCGGCGGTGAGCGACCCGGCGGACTTCGAGTTCTACCTGCCGGCCGCCGCGACCAAGGCGGTGTCCGCGTGGTACACCTCCGGCACCAACCGCTCGACGACGGCGCCGTACATCATCTACAACGCCAGCGGCACGGAGCTGGGACGCCGCTCGGTGAACCAGCAGTCGGGCGGCGGCGCCTGGCAGTCGCTGGGCAGCTACAGCTTCTCGGCCGGCTGGAACAAGGTTTCGCTCTCGCGGTGGACCACGTCCGGCTACGTGGTGATCGCCGACGCGGTGCGGATCCAGTAGCAAGGCAGGTTGCGAAACGCGCGGCCGGTCCGGAGCTTCCGGGCCGGCCGCGCCGCTCGCGGGCCTGATGGCAACGAGCGAAGTCCCTATCCCGAGCGTACATGCGCAACTTCTCCCGAGCACTCCCCTTCTGCGTCCTGTCTCTGTTCGTGGCGGGGTGCGGCACGGATGCCGGCGCCGCACCCAGCCGTCCGGCCGCCCCGCCGGCGGCCGCGCTTCCCCCCGCCGACCCGGCGGACACGCTCTCGCTGGCCGAGCGCGAGGGGATCGCGGGGCGCATCGTCTTCATCGCCGAGCGCGACGGCAACAAGGAGCTGTACACCGTCCGTCCCACGGGCGCCGGCGAGCAGCGGCTGACCGCCCGCCCGGCGCAGGACTTCGCGGGCGACCCGCTTCCCGACGGCTCGGGACTGCTGGTGATCTCGCTGGAGGGCGAAGGACCGTCGCGGGTGGAGCGCTTCTGGCTCGCCGGGAACGGGAGCGGGCCGCTGCGTCCCCTGGGCCCGCGCGGCGCGCTGATGCGCAATCCCAGCTGGGGCCCGGACGGCCGCTGGCTGGTCTACGAGAGCAATACCCGCGACGGCTACCGCGACATCTACCGCCTGGACCGGGCGACGGGGCAGGTGCGCGCGCTCACGGCCAACCCCGAGGGCAACTTCCGGCCGGTGGTATCGCCGCGCGGCGATTGGGTAGTGTTCGGCTCCAGCCGCGACAGCGTGTCGGAGCTGTACCGGATGCGCCCCGACGGCACCGGCCAGGAGCGCATCACCCACACGCCTCGTGACGAGTGGAGTGCGCGCTGGTCGTCCGATGGCGGGCTGCTCGCCTTCCTCAGCGACCGCGACGGGAGCGACCGCGTGTACGTGAGCTACCCCGACGGGCGGGAAACGCGCCGGCTTTCGCAGGAACCGCTGGACCCGCACGTGATGGAAGACCGGCCCGCGTGGGCGCCCCGGGGCTTCGGCATCGCCTGGGTGCGGCGGACGCGCAACGAGCCGTCGCGCATCCTGATCCGCGACGTCACGACGGGCTTCAAGGGCGAGGTGCGCGCCCGCGGGCTGGGGTCGCTGGAAGACCCCGCGTGGTCGCCGGACGGGCGCTACCTGGCCTTCACGCTCACCCGTGGCGACAGCGCGCAGGTGTACGTCGCCCGCGCGGACGGCACCAAGCCCACCCGCGTCACCCATGCGCCCGGCCCGAACTGGGCGCCGACATGGCTCGGCGAGCGGCCGCCCCCGCCGCCGGCCACGCCCGCCGCCCGCTGAGACTGGTTCCCCCACCCACTTCCCGGAAACGACAATGCGCACTTCGACGCGTTTCACCGCCGCCGCCCTGGCGGCGCTCGCGCTCGCCGCATGCGGCGACGCGATCACCGACACATCCCTTCGCTCCCCCGAGGTGGGAGCGCGCATGTACGTGCTCCCCACGGGGGTCAGCGCCGAGATGGCGCCCGGCGGGCCCTACAACCTGCGCGCGGGTCCCAGCACCGATTACGCGGTGGAGGGCTCCGTGGCCGGCGGCGCGGGGGTGAACATCACCTGCACCTCGTGGGGCGAGAGCGTGTCCGGCCACTACGGGACCAGCGTGGTGTGGGACCGACTGGGGAACGGCTCGTGGGTGGCGGACGCGAACGTGCTCACGGGAAGCGACCGGCAGGTGGCCCGCCCGTGCCGGCGCGACGACTATCCGTACCGTAACTCCAGCACCAGCGGCGTGGACCGGTGGAACTTCTACAACCGCCAGTGCACCTCGTTCGCGGCGCACCGCATCAACTGGAACGGCACGCGCACGGGCAAGACGTTCACCAACATGTACCTGGGCGAGCACTTCGGCGACGCGCACCTGTGGGACGATGCCGCGCGTGCGTCCGGCGTGGCGATTTCCGGGACGCCCGCCGTGGGCCGCATCGCGCAGTGGAACCGGAACGTCGGAGGCGTGGGTGGCTACGGCCACGTGGCGTACGTGAGCGCCGTGTACGACGACGGCAGCATCCTGATCGAGGAGTACAATTGGAACGCCTACGACTACGGCACGCGGCGCCTGTACCCGGGCGGCGGCTACTGGCCCAGCAACTTCATCAACTTCTGATCGGCTGACGCGGCGCCCCCCGCGCGTTCAGGATGGACGGGGAAGGGCTGGAGATCGCGTGGCCGGGAGCGACTGAAAGCCAGCCGAAGCGCGATCGAATTCTCCCCCTCTCCCGCTTGCGGGCTTGCGGGAGAGGGGGCCGGGGGGCGGGCCGGGGGGAGAGGGCAGCCGGGGACTGCGCCGGAGTGACCGAAGCGCACCGGCGCCGTCCCCTTCAGTCCCCGTTCAGGCGCGTCCACACCATCCATACGACCGCAGCGACCGCGGCCGCTCCGGCGACGTACGGCCAAGGCGACGCACCGTCCGCGATCGACCAGTACGCCCGCTTCCCCGCCCACACGGCCAGCCCGATCCACACAGCCAAGCCCGGGATCAGCAGGGCTACCGAGCCGGGCCCGCCTCCATGCGGCACGGGGATGAACCCGCTGAAGCCAATCACGATGATCATGCCGGGACTGAGCACCAGCAGAACGACGACCGCGGCCACCACCGCGCAGAACAGCCCCAGCACGGGGCGGCCGGAAGGCGCCCGCCGGACTGGGCTGGCTCCGCCAGACAGGAAGTTCCTGCAGTTGGCGCAGTAGGCCGCGCCGGCGGGGTTCGCCGTGGAGCAGTTGCCGCACACGGTCGTCGCGGGCGCGGGCTTCGACGAGGCGGATTCGTGTTCCGTCGTGGCAGAATGCACGGGCTCCACGCGTCAGTCCCCCGCCAGCCCAAGCCCCGTCGGCACGAACGGGGCTTCGTGCATCACGACCGGCTTGCGCTTGCGCACCAGCAGGATCCACTCGCGGATGGAGACGACGATCACCATCACCGCCACGCCCATGAAGACGAGGGCGACGACGGCGTCCAGGCGCGCGTTGAACATCATCTGCTGGGCGGCCTCCACCGTCTTTGCGGCCGCGGGGAGCCGGCCCTCCGCCAGCGCGGCGTCGATGGCGCGGGCCTGCGAGAGGAAGCCCAGCTTGGGATCGGCGGCGAACACCTTCTGCCACCCCGCCGTGAAGGTCACCGCCGCCAGCCACGCCAGCGGCCCCAGCGTCACCCAGGCGAAGCGCGCCTTGCCCATCTTGATCAGCACCGTCGTCCCCACGCACAGCGCCACGGCCGCCAGCAGCTGGTTGCTGATGCCGAACAGCGGCCACAGGCTGTTGATGCCGCCCAGCGGGTCTACCACGCCCTGATAGAGGAAGTACGCCCATCCGCCGACCACCAGCGCGCTGGACAGGATGATGGACGGATACCACGACGTCCGGCCCAGCGGCTTGTACACGTGGCCCAGGATCTCCTGCATCATGAAGCGCCCCACGCGCGTGCCGGTGTCGATGGTCGTGAGGATGAACAGCGCCTCGAACATGATGGCGAAGTGGTACCACACCGCCATCAGCCCCGACCCGCCGATGACGCCGGAGAAGATCTGCGCCATCCCCACCGCCAGCGACGGCGCGCCGCCCGTGCGGGCCATCAGCGATTCCTCGCCTACGGACGTCGCCAGCCCCTGCATCTGCTCGGGGGTGACGACGAATCCCCACGCCGCGATGGTCCGCGTGGCCTCCTGCAGCGTTCCGCCGACGACACCGGCCGGCGCGTTGATGGCGAAGTAGACGCCAGGGTCCAGGATCCCCGCCGCCACCATCGCCATCACGCCCACGAACGACTCCATCAGCATGGCGCCGTAGCCAACCAGCCGCGCGTCCGTCTCGCGCATCAGCATCTTGGGTGTGGTGCCGGATGCCACCAGCGCGTGAAAGCCGCTGATGGCGCCGCACGCCACGGTGATGAAGGCGAAGGGGAACAGCTTGCCGGCGAACACGGGCCCCGTGCCGTCCACGAACTGCGTCATCGCCGGCATCTTGATGGTCGGCAGGCTCACCAGGATGCCCGCCGCAAGCGCCGCGATCGTCCCGATCTTCAGGAAGGTCGACAGGTAGTCGCGCGGGCACAGCAGCACCCACACGGGAAGGACGGACGCCACGAAGCCGTAGCCCGCCATCAGCCACACCAGCGTCGTCTTCTCGACGGTGAAGAAGTCGGCCAGCACCGGGTTCTCCGCCACCCACCGTCCGCCGATGGTCGCCGCCAGCACCAGCGCCACGCCGATGGCCGACGCCTCGCCCACGCGCCCGGGGCGGAAGGCGTGCATCCACCACCCCATCAGCAGGGCGATGGGCACCGTGCAGGCGATGGTGAACAGCCCCCATGGCGAGTGCGCCAGCGCGTTGACCACGATCAGCGCCAGCACGGCCAGGAGGATGGCCATGATGGAAAGCACGGCCACCATGGCGATGAACCCCGCCGTGGTGTTGATTTCCTCACGCGCCATCTGCCCCAGCGACTTTCCGTCGCGGCGCATGGAGGCGAACAGGATGACGAAGTCCTGCACCGCGCCCGCCAGCACCACGCCGATGATCAGCCAGAGCGTCCCCGGCAGATAGCCGAACTGCGCGGCCAGCACCGGACCGACGAGCGGCCCCGCCCCCGCGATGGCCGCGAAGTGGTGTCCGAAGAGCACCCAGCGGTTGGTGGGCACGAAGTCCACGTGGTTGTCGAGCCGCTCGGCCGGCGTGGCGCGGTTCGCGTCCAGCTCGAAGACGCGCGTGGCCAGGAACCTGGCGTAGAAGCGGTACGCCACGGCGTAGGTGCACACCGCGGCGATCACCAGCCAGGCGGCGTTGATGGTTTCGCCGCGGTGCAGGGCCATGGTGCCCAGCGCCACGGCGCCCAGCAGGGCGACGGCGGCCCAGGCCAGCTTGGGAAGGTGCGTGCGCATGGTGGATCGGGAGGGGGAGCGTTCCGTCCGGGGAGACGGCGGGAAAGTGCGGCAGGGAGCGCGCGGAAACAAGAGCGGGAACGTATGATTGAACTTGCTTGCCCTGATCTGATTTGCCTCGATTCCACGACGCCGCCGTGAAACACCTCCTTCCAGTCTGGATCCTGCTGGTCGCCAGCAGCTGTCGCCGGAACGCTGAAGCGGCCGGGGGCCTCTCGCACGTCGAGGTTGCACGCGTCACCTCGCCCGACTCGATCGTCGATGCGGTGGCGACCGTCGGCTCAGCGGATGCCACCACGGCGTCCGTACATCGCGTGTACATCGTGCCCCGCGGTGCGCCCGTTCCCTCCGGAGGGGATCTCGAGGCGTTTCGGGCCGACTACGTGACGGGCCTGGGCCTCGCCTGGACGCGTGCCCGCATGCTGGAGATTCGCTACGACACCGCGCGCATCTTCCACTTCGCCAATTCCTGGAACTCCCGCGAAGTTGACGACTTCCGCTATGAGGTCGAGGTGCGGCTGATGCCCCGCAATCCAACGTCGCTGCCGGTGCGGCCCATGCCGCAACAGTAGAGACTCGATCGCACGACCAAGCTCGAACGAAGGGGGGCGGCTGTGGTGAGCCGCCGCCCTTCGTCGCGTCGCCCCGCCATCCAGTCACCCTGGAAACAGAAGGGGTAAAAACCACACCCGCGCCGCCCAATGTGGTACGCGCCTGCGCGCCTCTGGCCCATTCCGAGCGACATTTGCAGAAAGTTCTTGCCATCCGGAGTGGGCGGGGCGCACCTTGCCCCCGCGTTCCGATGGGGCCCTCGCGATGGCGCCCATTCGGAAGGCAGGCGAGTCCCACGCTCGTTCACCCCCGCCCCTGGCGCCGCCTGACGGCCGGCGAGGCGCGGCACGGCAATCACGAGCGCCTGCACGGCAGGCGATGGGCACACGCGCCTGCAGGAGAACTGTTTTCCGACCCAAGTTTCTGGACATCACGAGGAGCGACGACACAGCTCGGGGGACCACCGGGGCCGCCGCCACAAGGCCCCGCGGGGTGGCAGGGAAGACGACGAGAGCCGGCGCGGCCACCACAAGGCCGTCGTGCGCCGGCGCCAGAGCCAGGATCGGGCAGGGCTCCCGCTGTTGCGGCCGCGCAGGGTGCGCCGGCCGCGGGCGCGCGCGACGAGCGTGCGCGCCCTTCCCCACCACTTCGTGAGGTGCGTGATGAAGAAGCTACACATGGCCGCTCTCGCCGTGATCGCCGCTGGCGGCACCGTGCTCGGCACCCCCAGCCCAGCGAACGCCACCTACAAGGAGGCGCCCGTGATGTACTGCTGCGAGTACCGGGAGGTCCGGTGGGGGTTCGACAAGATCCGGAGCTCGTGCTGCCACATCGGAGGCTGCCAGGCGACGGCGGACGGCTGCACGCCGGCCTGACCCTGCGCCGACACTTTCAACCTTCTCAACAGGCGGATTCCATGAATCGCAAGCTGAACCTGTTCGCCGCCGCAATCGTCCTGACGGGCGGCCTGACCCTCGCCCGCCCCGCGCAGGCGACGATGGCGGCGCTGCCCGACTTCAAGCTGCGGGCTTGCTGCAGCACGGCGGACCAGAAGCAGTTCTGCTGCTTCGAGGGCGGTGATGGCTGCCGCATCACCGCGGCGGGCTGCACGCGCGTGTGACCTCTCCCGCGGGTGCCGGTTCCAGCCGGCGCCCGCATTCACTTCCTTCGGAACGATGATGTTCACGCAACCGTTGTCCGGCGCAGGCGTACTCCGCCGGAGCGCACTGATCCTGATCGTCGCGCTGCCAGGCGCCTGCGGGGACGCTGCCCAGGATGCACCAGCGACGGCAGCCCCCAGCAGTGTCTACGGCGCCGTAGAAGTGGCCCGTTCTCCCGAGACGGTGGAGTTCGCGGGCATATCGGCGATGGACGTCGACAGCCGCGGCCGCATCCTCGTCGGAGATGGCGCTGAAGTCGTGGTCCTTTCACCGGAAGCGCGCGTCGAGAGGCGCATTGGACGCCCGGGAAGCGGGCCCGGGGAGTTCCAGTACGTGGCCACGGTCACCGCCGTCACCCACGACAGCCTGTTCGTCTATGACCCTGGCCTGCGCCGGATAAGCGTGTATGCGCCGGGCGCCGACAAGCCCACGTACAGCACACACTTGTCCAGTGGCCAGACGACGCTCCCGTACTGGGCCCGACCTGCAGGTAGCCGGGGGCAGATGGTTGCCGTTTTCAACACGGCGCGCGGTGACGTTCCCGAGCGTCAGAACGGCACCGTGCCCGCCGAGGTGCTGCGGCTGCTGAACCCGGACGGCTCCGTAGCGCGCGACTCGCTGGTGCTGATGCCAGAGGTCCAGATGCTGGACATCAACAACACCGAGGGCCGGGGCGTGTTTCACTATCCGTTTGCGCGGAGCAGCGCGTTCGCCCTGTCGCGCCGCGGCGTCATTTACCACGCGTGGACCGACTCGCTCCACTTCACTGCCTACGGCCTGGATGGGCGGCGGCTCCGCGAGTTCCGCGTCCCTCACACCCCGCGGGCCGTGTCCAGCAGCGAGATCGACAGCGTCGTGCATAGGCTGGCGAAGCCGCCGTTCTCGCAGGCGACGATCCGGCGCGCGCTCCGGGAGGCAGACACGCGCACTTGGCCGGCCTTCCGCGGCTTCTTCGTCGACGACCAGGAACGCCTGTGGGTGGCACTTACGCCCTCCAGCGACGACGCCGACGTGGAATGGCTGGTCCTCGGGCCTTCGGGACAGCGGCTCGGCTCGCTGCGGCTGCCCCAGAGCGTCACGCTCGGAGCCGTGCGCGGAGACCGCGCGTACGCCGTAGCCCGCGACGAGAACGACGT
>NZ_DATBNB010000007.1 GCF_036554565.1 Longimicrobium sp.
CCGCGGACTGCACGCCGCTGGAGACGCGGCCGGCGAACACGCCCAGCAACCAGCCGGCGTTCGCCGGGCAGACGCGGGTGTGCGGGGTGAACTCCAACGTGGCGTTCGACGTGACCGTGGTCGCCCGGGGGCTGCAGAAGCCGTGGTCGGTGGAGCCGCTGCCGGACGGGCGCTTCCTGGTGACGGAAAAGGCCGGGCGGATGCGGATCGTTTCCGCCGCCGGCCAGGTGGGCTCGCCCATCGCGGGGGTGACGCCGGTGGATGCGCGCGGGCAAGGCGGCCTGCTGGATGTGGCGCTCAGCCCACGGTTCGCCACGGACCGCACCGTGTTCTGGAGCTTCACCGAGCCGCGCGACGGCGGCAACGGCACCAGCGTCGCGCGCGGGGTGCTTTCGGCGGATGGGTCGCGGCTGGAGCAGGTGCGCGTGATCCTGCACACGCAGCCGACGTACGCCAACAACATGCATTTCGGCTCGCGGCTGGCGTTCGGGCCGGACGGGATGCTGTACGTGACGATGGGCGAGCGGTCCGACCCGCAGACGCGGCCGCAGGCGCAGCAGATGAACAGCCACCTGGGCAAGACGCTGCGCATCAACCCCGACGGCTCGGTGCCGCGCGACAACCCGTTCGTGGGGCAGTCCGGCGCGTTGCCGGAAATCTTCTCCGTGGGCCACCGCAACATCCAGTCGTCCACGTTCGACGCGCAGGGCCGCTTCTGGATCGTGGAGCACGGACCGCGGGGCGGGGACGAGGTGAACTTGGTGCAGGCGGGCAAGAACTACGGCTGGCCGATCACCACGTACGGGATGGAGTACTCGGGGCAGGCCATCGCGGGCGCATCCACGCAGCGCGCGGGCTTCGAGCAGCCGGTGTACTACTGGGACCCGGTGATCGCCCCGTCGGGCGCGCAGTTCTACACGGGCAGCGCGTTCCCGGCGTGGCGCGGCAGCCTGTTCATCGGCGGGCTGCGCGAGATGCGGCTGGTGCGGCTGGTGATCCAGGGCGACCGCGTGACGGGCGAGGAGCACCTGCTGACGGACCGCCGCAAGCGCATCCGCGACGTGCGCCAGGGGCCGGACGGCGCGCTGTACGTGATCACGGACGAGGACAGCGCCGAACTCTGGCGGATCGCGCCGCGGAGCTGAACTGCAGGGGGATCACGCAGAGCCGCAGAGACGCAGGAGAGAGTTCTCGCCTGCGTCTCTTCGCGTCGTGCCTCCACACAGCCGGATGACAGGGGCGCGCCCCAGGCTTAGACCCGTGGATCATCCCTGTTGCCGGCGCATGCCTCGGCTGGGCCGGGCGAATGAATTCGCTGCAACAACCACACGAAGTCCGCCTTCGCGGACTAGCCTGTTCTCGCGTGTGGCGGAGTGTGTGGCGCGCCCTGGATTGTGTGGCGCCCAGGATCAGCCCTTGGCGAACGCGGCGGTGAAGGCGTCGCGGGAGGCCTGGAGGATGCGGTCGCTGAGCGCGGGGTCGTCCACGGCGCGGGCCAGCATCACGGCCCCGGCGAGACCCGACATCAGCGCCAGGGCCCGGTCGGTCCGGTCCGCGCCCTCGACCTCGGGAAGCAGCCGGACCAGCATGGCGAGGGCCTGCTGAACACTCCCGGTGAACGCCGTGCGCACCTCCGGCGAGTGGCGCGACACTTCCGTCGCCAGCGCCGGCATCAGGCACCCGGCGCCTGGATCGTCGCGGTGCGCGGGGCTGGCGTACGCGCCGATGAACGCCGCCAGCCGTTCTTCCGGCGGTGCCTTCCGCGCGATGTCGATCAGCCGGGCCGTGGACTGCTCCAGCGCGCATCCGCACGCCTCGGCCACGAGCTGGTCCTTGTTGCGGAAGTGGGCGTAGAAGCCGCCATGGGTGAGGCCCGCGCGGCCCATCACCTCGCCCACGCTCACCCCCTCCACGCCTTCCTCGCGAAAGGCGCGCGCGGCGGCGCTCACGATCTGCTCGCGCGTCCGCTCCTTGTGTCCGCTGGGATAGCGCGTCATCCGCCCTTCTCCGCGCCGGGGCGAAACACCATGCACGTGGTGGTGGCGTGCGCGTACAGCCGGCCCTCCGCGTCCGTCACCCGCGCCTCGGCCGTGGCGACGCGCCCGCCGACGTGGATGGTGCGCGCTTCGCAGAGCACCCGGCCCGTGTCGCGGGTGAGCGGGCGCACGAAGTTGATCTTGAACTCCAGCGTGGTGTAGCCCGCGCCCCCCGGAAGGGTGGAGTGCACCGCGCACCCCATCGCCGAGTCGGCCATGGTGGCGGCCAGCCCGCCGTGCACCGCGCCGATGGGGTTGTAGTGGTACTCGTCGGGCTCCACGAAGAAGACGACGCGACCCTCCTCCACCTCCGCCACCCCCATCCCCATGGTGATGAGCATGGGAGGCGGCGGCAGCTCCCCAGCCGCCATCGCCCGCAGGTAATCCAGCCCGCTCATCCGCGCGCCGGCCTTCGCCCCGGGCACCGGGTCCTGCCAGGTGATCGTCCGCGTGCGGACCGCCGCCTCGTCCACGCTCATCTCGCCCTCCGTTTCAGACGCGTTCGATGACGGTGGCCACGCCCTGGCCGCCCGCGATGCACAGCGTCACCAGCGCGGTGGCCAGGCCGCGGCGCTCTAGCTCGTCCAGCGCGGTGCCCAGCAGCATGGCCCCGGTGGCGCCCAGCGGATGGCCCAGCGCGATGGAGCCGCCGTTCACGTTCACCCGCTCGGGATCGATCTCCAGCCGGCGGATGGTCTGCAGCGGCACCGCGGCGAAGGCCTCGTTGATCTCCCACAGGTCCACGTCCGCCGCCTGCATCCCCGCCTCCCGCAGCGCCTTCCGTGCCGTTTCGGCGGGCGCGGTGAGCATGATCACGGGATCTTCGGCGAAGATGGCCATCGAGCGGATGCGGGCGCGCGGCTTCAATCCATGCTCGCGCACGTACGCATCCGATGCGAGCACAACCGCCGCGGCGCCGTCGACGATGCCGCTGGAGTTGCCGGCCGTGTGCAGGTGCCGGATGCCGCCCTCGCGCGGAAAGCGGGCGAGGGCGATCTCGTCCAGCGTCTCGCCGTTGGGGCCCGCGGCGTGCGCGCCGGCGGCCTCAAAGGCGGCGG
>NZ_DATBNB010000008.1 GCF_036554565.1 Longimicrobium sp.
CGCAATTCGGTGTCTGTCCGCATTCCCAGATATGCTGAACGATACGGTCTCCAGCTTCCAACTTTCATTGAGAAGTCCGGGGTCGGCCCGATCATTGGGCCGAACGGTCCGATCTACACGTATATTGACGTCGGCTTCGTCTTAGATCAACCGAGCATCCAGGCGTTGCTGATGGGCGTAAACTTGTATGCCCAGCCGTTCCTGTTTCTGCGGGAGATACTTCAGAATTCGGTGGACACATGTCGACACCGTGCGGCGCTTCACGGGGCGAATCCCGAGCTTGGTACGTATGCTCCACAAATCGACATTCGGTTGTTCGAAGCGGATAATGCATCTTTCCTAGAGGTTTCAGATAACGGCATGGGAATGGACGAGCGTATAATCCGGACTTACTTTGCCCGCGTTGGTGTCAGCTACTACAAGTCGCCAGAATTCGTCCAACAACTCGCGAATCCCGAGATCAAGTTCAAGCCGGTATCCCAGTTCGGGATAGGCGTTCTGTCCGTGTTCATGGTTACAGAAAAGCTGATGGTGGAGACACGCCGGTTCGTGGAGGGCGCATCACCCCTAACGGTCGAGATAGCTGGTAAGGGCGAGTTGTTCTGGTTCAAACAAGGTCAGCGAACCCAGCCGGGGACGTCCCTCCGCCTGCGCGTAGAGCGGCCTCTTGATGAGATACTGCTGAAGCCGCCCGCACCTCACGCATCGCAGCTGCCAAGTGATAACACCCTCGCAACTCGCGTGCTGACGACCGTGTCGGAGGTTGCGCCACAGGTTGAGATTCCGATCAGGATTCTCCACGGAGAGGACGAGCGTTGGCATGCAAGAACACCAAAACCACTGCCCCAGTATTTGGCGGCTGAGCATCCGTATCTACGATCTATTCGCCTGGATTTGACGCGCGATGCTCCGCAGGGTTTGGATGGGACATGTGTTATATCGCTTTTGCAGGAACAGGGGAGGCTCGCAACGCAAGTCCCGTATTCCGGGGATTGGTACCGGCGGCACGGATATATCCAAGTCATTCCCGAACCTGGACGCCGATGTGAGCACCTGTACCACTCATCAGGGGCGATTATGAAGCAAACGTCCGAATGCAAACTGTCGCCAGGACGTGGCCAAGGCGTTGCGACACACCATAGTGACACGTGGCATGTGGCTTCAGACGGGAGACTTTGTCAACAAGGGTTTGCTGTGCCGTATCCCTTGTTCACGGGCCAAACCGCTCGATATGGCTTGAGGATTCCCGACCCGGCTAAGGTCGACTTCCAATTCCCGATATGGTTTGATATCAATCTGTCGGGTGAGTTCGTATTAGCCCTTTCTGCTGATCGGCAGAACGTGCTCTCCACGACAGAAACAAAAGCCGTGTGTGCTCGCATCGCTGAGATACTGCTCACGTTATTTTTAGAGGCACTCGGGAGGGAGGAAGTTGCGGCGTCAGGGGCGTTCTTCGACTACCTGACCCTCGTCCCCGGTGACTCACTTTTGAGATCTGCTGTGCAGACGTATCTGTCCGCGACAGGGAAAAGGTCATAATCCGCGAGGCAGGGCCGCAGCCGCAGCGCAACGCACCGCGGCTGCGAGAGGGGATCAAAGGGCGAGCCTCCGCACCACCTCACGTGCACCTTTCCTGTACGCCGTCAGGCAAACCAACTCGCCCGCCGCGTCCCGCACCTCCCAGAAGCGGCTCTTGTCCTGTTTCTGGATCGAGTAGCCGGCTTGCTGCTCCAGCGTGGACCTCGGCGGGACCGTGTGCTCCACAACCATGGTGGCTCCAATCCTCTTGACCCGTGCCGCCCAGCAGGGCTACCGTTGTCGGCGGGCGGCTTTCGAGTCGTTCTGGTGAGGCTGGTCGATTCTTCTTGGCGGGAGAGCGGCCAGCCTTCTTCTTTGCCCTGCGGGTATCATTGTAATACCGCGCGGCGCGTTTGTCAACGCTACGATACCAACGGCGATGGACTTCAAAGCGGCAGCCGAGGTACTGCTCGGAACACAGCCCGTGACGGCGATCGACATCGCCGAGCGGCTCGGGAAGGACCCGCACACGATTCGCCGCGCGCGGATGAGCGGGCCGAACGCGCGCTCGGCGCCGAAGGGGTGGGAGGCGGTGGTGGCGGACCTGGCGGAGAAGCATGCGGGGGACTTGGAGCGCCGGGTGCAGGAGCTTCATGCCCTCGCAAGACAACTGCGCGAAAGACGGGTGTAGTTGGCCCACGTTACAGCAACTCACTTACTTTTCTCTAGGGAGTCGTACGTGCAGCAGAGTTATGGTGAAGAAGATCTTGACGTCGGTTCGTTCAAGGCCGGAACGGTGCGGGTTTTGGGAATCCATGCGCTGCCTGCACTGTATCCGCGCCTTGGAATACAACTCGGGTGGGTGCTTCGCGAGATCCCAGCCAGTGAAGGACAATTCCGGTCAGGCGGGCTGAAAGACTATAAGGTGATGGGGTGCGCAGGGGATCTACGCGTTGGGCGGGATACGACCGTTGTTGGCCCTCTCCATCCTGCGGAGGGACAGGTCGATATGCGCTCATCACCTTATCACTCAGAGTCTCATTTGATGTTGGCATGCGAGCTTAACCTCAGGCAGATTGAGCAGTATGAGCAACTGAGGACAGGTGGCGCTGCCGAGTTTTCTCTCGCGCTCTGGCCGGTGGTGGTGCAGAGCGGTGAGCAGGTAACGGCTCGCGTTCGACCATTTTCGTTTCGCATACCGCAGGACATGTGGATCGCGTTTCTGTCGTCGATCAAATATGGGGAATACGACATTCTGGAAGTTCGACGTCCAACGGCAGACATCGGCGCGTTCTCGGAGATCCGTGATCAACTGCACAGTGCTCGGCTCCGTGCAGAGCGCGGAGATTACAGTGGATGCGTTTCCGCTTCGCGAACGGCTCTTGAACGTGCCATCCAAGAGTCAAAGGGAAGCGCACCATCGTTGAGGGAGGTGCTCGTCGCCCGAACAGATGCATCTCGTGGGGACGCCTATAACTCCATCGTAAGCAAGGCGAAGGAATTGTGTAACCGAGCTGTCCACAAACCCGAGAGCAGCTTTTCGTACTCACGCCATGAGGCATTGTTTATCGTGCGAGTAGTCGAATCCAGCATCGCTCTGCTTGGGCAGTTAGGCCCCTATGATAACAACGGGTCATAGCGGCGGAGGTAGCAGAGATCGGATCGCCGCGCGCGGATGAGCGGGCCGAACGCGCGCTCGGCGCCGACGGGGTGGGAGGCAGTGGTGGCGGACCTGGCGGAGAAGCACGCGGATGAGTTGGAGCGGCGGGTTGGGCACCTTCGGAACCTAGTTCGGGACCTGCGGCGCGAAGAGTAGGAATCACCTACATCGATTATCCGTTCCCCTTGATGAAGGTCAACTCATGTCCTCGACAGTAGATCCGAACCCGCCGCAGACCCGAGCTGTTCTGCGCGGTATCGTGATAGCGACGCTCGTGCTGACCTGCTCAGCCGCGGCGGGTTATGGGTGGCGCAGAGGCTGGGGCACGGTTCCCGTAGAGCAACCGCAAACAGCACAGCCCGGCCCGCATTCCCTCGATACGGCGCGGGTGGCCAACTCGCCGCCGGCCCCCATCCCATCGGGAGTGGAATCGGCTTTGCTGGCCGAATCGCCGATCGAACAGCAGCAATCAGCGCCGACTCACGACTCGGTTGCGTCGCCTGCAATCCGGTTCAGACCTCGTAAAGGGCTACCAGACGCTGACTCCCCCCGAGGACCCGCCCCTCGAGATCACGCCGCCACCGGCTGAGATCCCATCCACCGAAGTGCTCTCGGAGCTACTCTACGGTCAAGAACTGATCGCGAAGAACTTCTGGGGAAACTACGGGTGGTTGGTTGAGGCGGGAGAAATAATGGAGTTGAGGGTGGATGCGGCCTGGGACGACCCGGAGAATCGTTCGAATGGCGTCTACATCACGTTTGTGGTGATGGCGGACGGGAAAGGCATGCGCGCATCGGGGTTATTGCGCTTCTACGGCGATGGTACCGAGGGGAGCGGCTACGCGGTCCGGGACTTCACTCCGCAGAAGGTGGAGCGGGTGGGTAGTTGGTGAGGCCCTGATCCGCAGGCTTTTCTCACGCGGCATCGACTCGCGGTGGAACGCGTTCACGACGCCAGGCACCATCCCCAGCGACGGGTTCATCCGTGGGCCGGGGCAGGTGTACCCGCGGGCCCAACGCAACCGGCTAATCCAGAATGGCGATTCGCACGTGGGCACCACCCGCAGTGATTTTGTCTCCGCCGAACTGCGGCGCGCGCCCGAAGACCCGATGCCGCTCCACGGTAGAAGAATGACCACCAGAGCCGTGCTCAGGATGGGCGGGTTGGCCGGTGCGCTGACTGCCCTGCTCGCAGGTAGCGGGTGTGAGGTCGAGCCCACGAGGCCCGTATCTGCCGACAGCGTCCGCGTGGCGTGGAGCACGCCGCTGGACGGCAGGACGGAGGTGATCACGCCTCGTTTCCATTCCGTTGCCGCAGACGGACAGCGTCTCTACGTCCTGTGGCGGGGGGTGGTCGCCTACGATCTGGACAGCGGAGCCCAGCTCTGGCGCGCAGCCGGCGGGTCAGCCGCGGATAACGTAGTCGTGCGGGACGGCCGGGTCTTCACCTCCGCGGCTGTTGCTCGGGCACTCGACGGGGCCACGGGTGCTGAACTGTGGTCATTCACGCCCGACAGCTCTGCCGACGCCACCAGCGCAGTCGATGAACTCTCGTTCTACATCGCGAGCGAGTCACGGCGCCTCTATGCCCTCGACGTTGCAACGGGCCAGCCGCGCTGGTCGACGGAGGTCCTGCCCACGGGGCCGTACAAGGGTGCGATCCCGGTCGGGATCGTCGCGCACGGGGACACGTTGTATGTCTCTCTCGTCGAGGACACCTCGCCCACGGGACACCTGAAGCGCGGGTGGATCGTGGCCGTGGACCGCAACGACGGAAAGATCCTGTGGCGGTACGTGAACGAGCGTCAAGGTGAGCCGCACGATGCTGGAAGGCACGCGGTAGCCGGCCGCATGCTCCTGGTGAACGACCTCAACGGCGGCGCCTTCTTTGGAGTGGACCGGTTCACCGGCAAAGAGGTATGGCGCCACATCGGGCGGGCCGATCTCCTTGGGGCCTGGGACGTGTTCCAGGTGGCGGATGGAGTGGCGTACCTCGCGTCGGGCGACACGTACGCGTACGCCTTCGATCCGGAGACCGGCAAGATCCACTGGAAGCATGACTTGCGGGCCAGCGCCAATTCCTCGGCCGTGTGCGGCAACTACGTGTTCGCGGCGGCGGGCTCTCTGCACATGCTCAACCGCTCGACCGGCAAGCAGGAGGCGGCGCTGTTCCTGGACGAGTGGGGATATGTCCAATCCAATGATTTCGTAGTGTCGCGGCTGCTCTCGCACGGCGGGCGGGTGTATTTCGTGGGGAACAACGCCGTGTACGCCGTCGAGTGCAGCCGTTGACCATCCCACACCCCGATCCCCCGTGGGTGTTATGAGTGCCGCGCTTAATCAAGAGACCTGACGTTGCTCCTACCTGTTCAGGGCGATCGTTCCGCCGCGCGCCGCAACCGGGCCAGCTCTCGCCCGGGGTAGGGCAGGTCGGGGTGGTCCAAGTACTCGGGCGGCAGCGTGTCCCAGAACGGTGCCCATATCCGGTCGAGCAGCGCCTGACGCGCCGGGTCCGACGACCACACCATGATTGAGACGTCCCTCGTTTCTGTTCGAAGATCGTCGTCATCATCCGCCCCAAACGATCTCAGAACCCAGCCTCGCTCCTCCACTGGCATGGTGCCAAGGAGTTCCTCCAGCGCATCGACGTCGAATTGCCGCGCCAGCTGCTTTCGCACCTCAGGGGCGAGCTGCACCGCGTGCGGGCTGAACGAATGCTGAACCATGATGAAGCCTCCAAGCTCCGGCGTGACTACGGGTAGAGCAGGTACGGCTTGCGAGCCTCGCGGAACTCCTCGGCCTCGCGGTCCCACTCGTCCAGCAGGGGGAGGAGCGTGCCTCCTTCGATGGCGAGCCGCACCCTGTCGGAGCCGGTAAGGCGGTCGATGGTCCGCGTCCAGGCGAAGTCGCGCGGGTGCTGCCGGCGGATCTCGTCGATGAGCAGGAGCGCCGTGCGCACGGGACGGTACGCCTGCCGGTCGGTGACGACGAGGCGGATGCCGGGAATGGCCTGGCCCGGGAACTTCCGCGCCGTGGGCTCCATCTGCAGCGTGACCGCCTCGAAGCGGATCCCCGGGAGCTGCTTCGCGTTCATGATGGACGCGACCCTCGGCGCGTCGAGCCACGCGGCCCCGACCTGCTCGAAGGGCCGGTCCGTCCCCCGCCCCTCGGCGATGGTGGTGCCCTCGAAGTACACCGTTCCGGGGTAGCTCGTCAGCGCGGCGAGGGAGCGCAGGTTCGGTGACGGGTTCACCCATGGGAGCCCGGTTTCATCCTGCCATTGCAAGCGCCGCCACCCCGCCACCCGCGCCACGATGAGGTTCGCGCCGATCCCGTGCTTCTGGTTGAAGAGGGTGGCGAGCTCGCCCACCGTCATCCCGTGGCGCGCCGGGATCGGGTACATCCCCACGAACGACGCGAACCTGGGATCGAGCAGGGCGCCCTCCACGATCTCGCCCCCGATGGGATTGGGCCGGTCGAGCACCACGAACGGAATCCCCTTGGCCTTCGCGGCCTGCATGGCGAGCGCCATCGTGGAGACGTACGTCCAGGTGCGCCCGCCGACTTCCTGTAGATCGTACACCAGCACGTCCACGTCCTTCAGCATCGCGGGCGTGGGGGCGCGGTCCTCGGACAGGTACAGGGAGTAGACCGGCACCCCCGTCTTCGCATCGACCTCGTCCTGGATGTGCTCCCCGTCCATCACGTTCCCGCGGATGCCGTGCTCGGGAGCCAGGAGCGCCACCAGCTTCAGCTCCGGGTGCTGCGCGATCAGGTCGATGACCGGCGTCCGCGCCCGGTCGATCGCGCTGTGGTTGGTGATGAGCCCCACGCGCTTCCCCCGCACCTCCGCCGGCAGGTCTGCCAGGAAGGTCTCGATGCCGGGCCGCACCGCCGTCGCCGCGGCCGGAGAAGTGGCGGCCGCGGCCTGGTCCGCTGGAGCACGAGCCGGAGTTTGGCAGGCGGCGAGCAGCAGGAGCGCGGGAGCGAAGGCTTTCATCGGCTCTCGGGGGCGGCGGGGAATGGATGGCTAACAATACGACTCCCCCACGCGATCGAAACCCCCCGGCTGCCGGCGCCCACTCGGCCCGCCGGCCGTCCTCACCACGGATGCTTGCGCACCAGGCCCAGCCAACCGGGCGCGGGCTGGCGCGCGGTGGCGTAGATGTACTCCAGCGAGTCGGCCAGCACGGCGACGGCCCGCGTCTTCTCCAGGCGGGGAAGGTCCGACAACAGCTCGCGCGCCGCGGCCACCTGCGAGGGCTCCCGCCCGCGACGCTCGCGCACGTACCACGCAAGCAGCCGCGCACGTACGCGAGCCTGCGGGGTGCTCCCTCCGATGAACTTGTACAGGGTGCTGTGCCCCACCCCGATCTCCTGGGCGGCCGCGCGGATGGACGTGCTGGCCGACCGCTCGCGCACGTAGGCGCGCAGCGCATCCACGGAAATTTCTTCGGGTCCCTCGCTCATGTGCTCTCGTCTGCCCGGGACGGGGGGATCGTAGAACCTGACTACGAGTGTATCGCGTTCTGACGGGTACGGAGAACTCGCGTTCCGCCATCAGCGCCGGGGTGACGGCGGGACGGCGGCGTTCCCCGCCGATGCTGGCGGCTCAGGTATGGTCCGGTTATCGTTTGCGCGCGCCCTCCTGGCGTCTTTCCCTCGCGAACGGAGTTCTCCATGAAGATCACTCGCGCGCTCATTCCGGCCGCGCTCCTCTGCGCCGCCCTCGCCTCCTGCACATCCGATTCTCCGGCCGGGATCGAATCCGGTACAGCGCGGGAGAACAGCGGGATCATGTTCGGCTCGGGGAACCGCGGCGCGGGGCAGGATAGCACCACTTCTACGACGTCGACGGAAACGGCACCCTCAGACACTACCGGCCGCGGCATCACGCTCGGCTCCGGGAACTAATCACGCTACCCACTCGCGCCTGAGTGCGGACCGCGATTCTCGCTGTCGACTTGGATCCCAACGGGACAGGCGGGCTGTGGCTGCTGTGATCAGTTCACGAAAAGCGTGGGCGTCCGGATCTATCTCGGGTTCGACGCCCATTCTGGCTCCCACCTTCTGCAGGACTGCTCTCGCAGCTTCCTCAAGTATTGCATCGTGTCGGGAGCGCGCGAGCTTGCAAGCCGCGGTCGCGTCCTCTGACGCCAGCAGCCAGTCGCCCCCGGCACGCGCTGCTTCGGCGAGATGGATGAGTCCGGGTCCCAAGCACTCCGGGCGTTCTGACAGGACGCTGATTAGGCGCCGTCGACCCTGACGGAAAAATCCAGTGCGACCTGATGAAGTGCGAGCGCGGAGGTAGAGAGCCGCGGTCACGGCTCTCTGACCGTCATTTGTGACCGACGTCACTTGGCGGAGGAGACTGGCGGCGCTGTAATGACGTGTGCAGATCAGCAGATATCCGACGTCTGCGACGAACAATGGCAGCCGCGGATGGTGCTTCGGATACCAGGTCAGGGCCCGCCACGCGTGGAGCCCCGCATCTCCGAACAGGTGGGATTCCGTAAGTAAGGTAAAGATGTCGTGCTGCGCCTCGGCGGCGAGCCATTCCAGGCCCTGGCGCATGGCCGCGACCGAGCCGCGGTTGTAGTGCTTGCGGGCGCGCTCCACGTCGCCGAGCGTATGCCACAACCTGCCGTAGCCCAGCTGCGCCCGCGTGTACTCCACGCTGGCGTCCGCGCCGCGCGCCAGCCCGATGGCGCGCTGGAACCACAGGTCGGCCCGGGCAAACTCGCCGGCGTTGCGCGTCAGGCGCCCGGCATGGTTGGCGAACGCCGCGTCGGAGCCGTCCAGCACCGCGGCGGCCTCGGCGAAGAGGATGGCGGTCTGCGCGTGCCCGTTTCGCTCGGCCCAGCGCGCGATCTCGGCGCACGCCGCCGCCACCTCCCGGCCGGCTGCCGTGAGGGGCGAGCGCGTGATGGACAGCAGCCCGTCCAGTGCCGCGCGTAGCTCCGGGGCCGCCGCGCGGGCATCCCGCAGCCGCGACTCGGCCGCGAGCCGCGGGTGCGGGTGAAACAGCTCCGCCCGGCGCGGCACGGGTGTCTGCAGCCACGCCCGCACGTGCCGAATCCCCTGCCACAGCACCAGC
>NZ_DATBNB010000009.1 GCF_036554565.1 Longimicrobium sp.
CCCGGCTGATCCCGCCTCGGTGCAGACCCACCCCGTCACTCCCGCGGAGGGAGACCCCACGGGGTGCGGCGACGTGTGGGGCATCACCTGCTTTGCATCCCTTCTTGCCGGCTGCACGATTCCGCACGCCGTCTCCCGCGCTCACGCCGCCGCACTCCGCAAGCTCTCGCACCGCGGCGCCACGGGACTCTACGAGCACCTGGCCGCATCGACCTGACGGTCCGCCGCGCTCAGTACGTGCGCAGATCTTCGACCGAAACCCCGAAGATGCTGGCGATGCGCTCCAGGGTTGCCCGATGCGGGGTCTTGACCTCGCCCCGCTCGATCCTGCCGATCTCCTTCACCGAAATCCCGGGAAAGTCCGACTGCTTGAGCCCGCGCAGATTGCGGAGCCGGCGCACCGACCCGCCTACATCGTCATCCCGGCCGATCTCCGCGCGCTTCACCCGGCGCCGGTACGCGGGATCGAACTCGTAGAGGACGGCGTCGACCGCAGCCTCGTACTCGCCGAACCGCACGCCGATCCCGTGATCGACGGGCTCGAAATCCGAGAAGTCCGGCCGCGCGCTCGCGTGCGGGGAGCCGAACCACCCGAACGGTACGATGACCGTATCCAGATTGCCGCGATACAGCATGACCAGTTCGCTCACCCCATCGACGGCAACCCCGATCACGCGGTCTGCCCGATCATCGCTGGCCAGTGCCTCCAGCAGTTCGTTCGTCGCAAGCATCTGAACTCCGTCTCCCGGCGCCAACACGCGCGCAAACAGGTCCTGGTAGATGGTGCGCTGTCCCGCGGTGAGCGGGTGCAGCACGAGCACCTTGTGAAGCCTGGATCGAGGTTTCCTGGCCCTGTACTCCAGGGCGGCGCCCACTAACTGAGTGATGTCCGCCGGCGTGTGCGCGATGCACAGCAGATCCGCCGTCGACGAGCCGCCCCACTGATCGAGTTCGTTCCTAGCGCCCGCCCGTCGCGCCGGGAGGTCGGCCAACGCCGCGGCGGGGCCCCATCCCGTTCCCAAGAGCAGGAATTCCTCATTCATCGAGCACCTCCTTCGAAGCAACGGGGTTGTGGGGATGCAGCATGTTCCACGCGTTCGTCAACAGCACGATGTTCTCGCACGCGAACTCTACCAGTGCCCTCGGCACCTCACGCGCATCCGGTTCGCGGTCCAGGAACCGTCGGGAGCGCAGTCCCCAACGCCAGTACCCGGTTCCGCGCACGATCGTGATGTGCGGTTCCTCGTTCCGCTCGCGATCGAAAATCTTGATCTTCCAGCCTCGGCTTCTCCACGGCTCTGCAAGGTAGGCTGTGTACGCCACGGTTCCCTCCCCGCGACCTGCATCGCGGCGGGCTGATGTGAATATATGTCCTATTTGGCAGTATGTCAACACAAAGGACATATTGGCGGACGTGTCCCATCTCCGGACCGGTACTCAGGCCGGCGTTGCGGCCCTGTCCAGCGAGCGGTACTGGATGGCCTCGCCCACATGGGCAGTGGTGATCTCTCCCCCGCCGTCCAGGTCTGCGATGGTGCGGGCGATCTTCAGGACGCGGTGGTAAGCGCGCGCGGAAAGGCCCAACCGCGAGATGGCGGTGCGCAGCAGCGCGTCGCTTCCCTCGCCGATGCTGCAGAACTGCCGTAGCTCGCGCGCGCCCATGTGCGCGTTGGCGTGCATGTCGGGGCGGCTGCCGAACCGCGTTCGCTGGATCTCGCGTGCCTGCGTGACCCTCGCGCGGATCGCTTCCGACGTTTCCCCGATCCGCTGGTCGGCGAGTTCGCGGTAGCGGACGGCCGGCACTTCCACGTGCAGGTCGATGCGGTCCAGCAGCGGTCCCGAGACACGGCCCATGTACTTCTGCACGGCCAGGGGGCTGCAGGTGCATCGGCGCTGGCTGTCGCCATGAAATCCGCAGGGGCACGGGTTCATCGAAGCGACCATCATGAAACGCGAGGGATAGGTCAGGGAGATGGCGGCGCGGGAGATGGTGATGCGCGCGTCCTCCAGCGGCTGCCGGAGCTGCTCCAGGACGTTGCGGCGGAACTCGGGGAGTTCATCCAGGAACAGGACGCCGTTGTGGGCGAGGGACGCCTCGCCGGGGCGGGGATTGCTGCCCCCGCCGATGAGGCCGGCGTCGGAGATGGTCGTGTGCGGGTTTCGGAAGGGACGAACGTTCAGCAGCGCCTTGCCTCCCGTCAGCAGCCCGGCGACGGAGTGGATCTTCGTGGTCTCCAGCGCCTCCTCGAAGGTGAGCGGCGGCAGGATGCTGGGAATGCGCTGGGCCAGCATGGTCTTGCCG
>NZ_DATBNB010000010.1 GCF_036554565.1 Longimicrobium sp.
ACGTGACCATCGCGGCCGTGCGGTACGTGGGCGAGGTGGGCGCGCGCCTCCGCGAGCAGGAGGCCCGCGCCGCCCGTGCCGAGGCGCTGCACGCGCGCGCGGAGATGCAGGCCCTGCGCGCGCAGATCAATCCGCACTTCCTGTTCAACACCCTGCACGGGTTGCTGGAGCTGGTGAGCGCGGGCGACGGGCGGGCCGAGGAGGCCATCGAACGCTTCGGTGCGCTGCTCCACCGCACCATCGACGTCCGCCGCAGCGCCGCCGACGACGTGCCGCTAGACGAGGAGATCCAGCTCGTGCGCGACTACCTGTGGATCGAGCAGCTTCGCCTGGGCACGCGCCTGATCGCCGAGATCGAGGTGGATGACGACGCCCTGTCGTGCACCGTTCCCTCGTTCGTGCTGCAGCCGCTGGTGGAGAACGCGGTGAAGCACGCGGCGTCGGCTCGCGTGGCGCCTACGTCCATCCGCGTCCGCGCGGCGCGGGAAGGCGGCCGGCTGCTGCTGTCGGTGGAGGATGACGGGCCGGGCGCCATCGTGGAGCAGGTGGAGCGTGCCCCCGGCGCGGGGCTGCGGCTGGTGCGCGGCCGGTTGGAGGCGCGCTACGGGGAGGATGGGCAGATGCGGATCAGCACGGCGCCGGGCGCGGGGTTCCGCGTTGACATCATGCTTCCCGCCGCTGCGCCCGCGCTGATGATGGCGGCGCAGCAATGAGCGTGATGATTCTGCGGACCGTGGTGGCGGAGGATGAGCCGCTGGCCCGCCAGCGGCTGCGGCGCTTCGTGGAGCGCGACCCGCGCTTGGTGCTCGTAGGTGAGGCGGAGAGCGGGACGGCGGCGGTGGAGCTGATCGACCGGCTGGCGCCCGACGTGGTGTTCCTGGACGTGCAGATGCCGGAGTGCACCGGCCTGGAGGTGCTGGAGCGCGCGGCGCACCGCCCCGCGCCGGTGTTCACCACGGCGTACCCGGAGTATGCCCTGCGCGCGTTCGAGGTAGAGGCGTACGACTACCTGGTGAAGCCGTTCGGATGGACGCGCTTCCAGGCTGCGGTGGACCGGGTGGCGCGCCGTCTCGCTGCCCCGCCAACAGCGCCGCCGACGCTCGCCGCCGCGCCTGAGCCGTACCTGGAGCGGCTGTTCGTGCGCAGGCGGGGCGAGATGGTGCCGGTGAGCATGCGCGACGTGCACCGGATCGAAGGTGCGGGCGACTACGTGACGCTGTGCACCGGCACGGACCAGGTGCTGGCCGACATCAGCCTGAACGAGCTGGAGCGCCGGCTGAACCCGGCAAGCTTCCGGCGCGTGCACCGGGCGCACATCGTGAACCTGGACCACGTATCCGCCATCCGCCCGTACGACGAGCGGCGCCTCTCCATCCGCTTCGCAGACGGCTCCGAGGTGGTGGCCAGCCGCGCGGGCTCGCAGTCCCTGCGCGAGATGGTGCGCTGACCGGCTGATTCGGTACACGAAGTTCTGCATGCCCACCGCGCCGGCACCCGAGTGGACTGCGGCGTCCGCCGGGATCCCCCGTCACGGAGATGGAGCCGGCGGTCGCAGCTCCGGGCAGGGAACCCGGCTATACCATGGCCCAGCGCTACCATCGGCCGTGCCCGTCCGCTCCCAGTACGGGTAATCGCGCGCCGCGTAGGCACGGCACCCTTCCGCCCGCACCTCGTCCAGCATCTGCCCTTCGCGCAGCAGGTGCAGAAGCATCTCGCGGTCGCCCAGCACACCCGGATTGCGGACCAGGAGCCGGCTGATCTCCAAGGGGGGTGGATCCCGCCTGGTGTACTCCTCCAGCAACGCCCGCAACGCGAACTCCGGCGTGCGGGGATTGCGCGCCAGGGCCAGCCCGTGCTCGTCGAAGAGCACCGCCCGCGCCGGCGCACCCACGCTGCCCAGGGATGCCAGACGCGCTAGCAACAGGGGGTCACGCCGCACGTCCCGCCGGGCGACGACCTCATCCACCGCCCCCTCATCCAGTGTCCGCAGCCGGGGCGCGAGTTCGCGCACAACGCGGATGGGCGTGCGGGGGTCCCGCGCCATGCAGTCGGCGTAGGCACCGCGCGCCTCTTCGGCCATCCGGTCGAACGCCGCCCAGTCCGGCCGGCGCAGCCACGCCTCCAGGCCGGCGGTGGGGGTGGGATCGCCGCTGTCGCTTACCTGGGCCACCCGGCGGGTGCGCCGGTCGTAGGTGAACACGTACGTCCGTTGATAGATGCACCCCGACAGGCAGTCCCCCCAGCCGCGCGAAAGGGTCAGCCGCACCGTGTCGCCGTTGAGCCGCGCGCCGATGGACGAGCCGCCGCCCACGTACAGCGTAGACCCGGCGGACCGCACGTCCGGCAGTCGCCGGTAACGCGCCGCCAGCGCCGGACCGTTGGCGGGCCGCGTAAACAGCACATCCACCTCGCCGCCCAAGAGCCGGTGTGCGATTCGCACCCCGCGCGCCCCCAGGGCCCCGTTCAGGCTGTCGATCTGGCGTAATCCCGTCCGCGGGCGCAGCGTATCCCCCGCGGCGTCCGGAAAGCGGGAAACGAAACGCGCCCAGGCAGAGTCGGTGAGCCTTATCGTCAGCGGCAGCTGCCCCGCGGCCCCGATGTCGCGGACCTCGGGGAACCGGTTCCGAACCGCTGTGATCGCCTCCGTGGCCGCCTTTAGCTGCTCGGCCGTGAAGAAAGGATCAGGCGTGGCGCCCTGCAGCGCCTCGGCTGCTTCCCAGCGCAGCCGCCCCGGCTCGGCCGTGTACAGCGGCGGCGCCGCGGTCGAGCACGCGGCCACGGTGAGCAGAAGGCGGATGGCGCTCGCGGCGCGAACGCGGTGCGGGGCCGGCGCCGCTCCTTTTACCCTTGCCTGCCGTGGGAGCACACGGCGGTGAAGCCATCTCGTGGGCATCTACGTGTTCACTCCGCGTTCCACGCCCTGTCGAGGCGCAGCGTTGGTGGAGGGACGATCCCGCAAGCGAGGACACGGGGGCCGCAGAGAGAACGTTTCAATCCGGAGTGCTCTGCCGTCTGATATCCCGGCCGGCGATTTCCCTCCCCGGTCACCCGGAGCGCCGGCTTCTATCGGCGGCGGTTCACCTTCTCCGCGATCTCATCCAGCTCCTTCGTCGCGCGATCCTCCGCTGCATCGCCGCGGATGATCTTGCCCAGTTCCCCGGCCCTCGTCCTGAACGCCGGCTCGTCCAGGAGCCGCCGGAGCGCGGCGGCGATCCGGGAGGGTCCGGATGACGGACGCAGCCTCAGCCCCACACCGCGGGCGACAACGCGGGCTGCGGTGTCGTCCTGGTCGCGGCCCATCGGCAGGCAGAGGAGCGGTATGCCGTTGGCCAGCGCGCGCATCACCGTGCCGTGCCCCGCGTGCGTCACGATGGCGGACGCGTGCGGGAACACCCGGGCGTGCGGCGCGTGGTCGACGGTGATGACGTTGCCGGGAACCTGGAACCGCGCTCCCGCCATCGCGGGACCCAGCGTGACCAGGCCGCGCACCGGCAGCGAGCCCAGCGCGGCGATGATGCGCTGCAGGATGTCGCGCTGGTTCTGGAAGGTGGATGACAGGCTGGCGACCACGAGCGGACGCGGATCGTCGGCGGGCCACGGATTCTGCCACTCGCCGGCCCAGTCGGGGTCGTCCAGCACGGGCCCCACGTACCGCACGTTGGGCGGCGGCGGCGTGATGGGAAAGTCGAACGCGCGGGAGGTCAGGATCAGCCGCAGGTCAGCCGCGTGGTACTGCCCCACCAACTCCTGCGACGAAGCGAGCGGCGCCAGTCCGAACGGGCGGCGCGCCTCGTTGTACGCCGGAAGGAACGGTTCGACCTGCTTGTAGAACAGGCGCGTCATCAACTCATCCCGCACCCGGCCGATGAGGTCCGAACGCGGCAGGAAGCCCGGGCCCGCCGCCGGCCTTCCCGGGCCGGGCAGGTATTCGGGCATGTGGAACAGCACCACGCGCGGCGTGCCCATCCACTCCGCGGCGATGAGCGCGCCCGGCATGAGCGCGTCCGCCACCACCACGCTCGGCGGCTGCGTTTCCATCGCCCGGCACGTCTGGTCGGCCACCATCCGCGCCGGACCGAACACCACGTGCCGGAACGTGGCCCGCAGCGCGCCGAGGGGCGTCATCGCCGCCGAGTCGCCGATCAGGTCCTCCGTCCGGTCCTGCCGCGCGAACGGCGGCGGGAGCGCGAGGAAGCGTCCGCCCAGCGCCTCCACGGCCGGCCGCAGGCAGGGCTCCGTGAGTACGCGCACGTCATGGCCGCGCGCCGCGAGCCGCCGGGCGATCCCCAGCACCGGCGGTACGTTGCCGCCGCCTTCGAAGGTCACGAACAGGAAGGATCGCGGAGGAGGCATGGGGAAGGAGGGGCTGGATGGAGCGGAGGGAGGGCGAACATCCGGTCAGCGGCGAATGATTGTACCTCCATCGACCGCGCGGCAATGTTCTCGTCGAGCCCGCCCCCTCTCGCATCCGCCGAACGCACGGACGCCCGCCAGGACTCGATGTCCTGACGGGCGCCCGTGCTCTACGCGATCACCGGCGTACCGGCGGCACTACTTACTTGGCGACGATGATCTGCTGCGTCTGCGTGTCGACGATCGCGATGCTGCCGCCGAACACCTGCGGGATGATGCTGTTCCCCTCGGCGTCCCGGGCGAGTTCGTCCATCAGAACCACGTGCTGAACCCCAAGCTGCTGCGCCATGCTGGTGCGCCGCTCCAGGTCCATCTGGTAGTCCTTGCGGTCGTACTTCATGATGGAGCCGGTCGCGGCATCGATCCCCCAGCCAACAATGCTGGCCAGGTTCAGCACGCTGACGACGTTGAACTCCTGGCTCAGCTCGAACGTGCGGTCCTGGTAGCCGGCCATGCGGAGGATGACGGTCTTGCCCGACAGGCTCCGCTTCACGGGAACGGTGATCGGCGTCTTGCCGACTTCGATCCCGTCGATGAGCACCGTGGCGCCGGCCGGGTTGGAGTTGAAGTTGATCGTGTCCTTGGTGCCGGTGAACAGCGTGGCGCAGGCATTCAGTGACAATGCAGTGAGGGGGACGAGGGCAAACATCATCTTCTTTCGCATGAACCATCTCCTGAGCGGGGGTAGCGTCGCGTGACCAACCGGTGGGTTCAGGCAAGCGAGCGCCGTGAACGGCGGGGCGTCGACGCCCCGACCAAGGCGAGCGTCGATGTACGCTTCGCCGGTATCGAGCCCCATACAGGGGGCGCGTATTGGGATTCGTGGGTGTTGGGTCGAGAACGAGCGGTTTGCAGGAGCTACGAGCACCAAGCGGGCGACAAACTATCGTCCCTCGGCCGCGTTGTCGAGTGGGGGCCCTGAACAGCCCACGGGACCAGCCGGAGCACGGTGCCGATCGCTGGCCGTGCGGCCGGCGGGCTACTGTTGCGGGGCGGACAACGAAAATTCGTTCGACGTGCGCTCGTCCTGCGGCAGCGGGGTGGCGAGCGGGGCACCTCGCCGTGATGGGATACCCCGTGCCAGACGGCAGCTAAAGCCGAGGCGACGACCATGTCATCGGCCGTAGGCCCGAGCGCATTCGGGAAGGCACGCGTTCGTCGAAGACTTGCATCTAGCGGGACTCCACCTTGTCTGATCGGACTATCCGTCGCTTCATGTCGAGTAGTCGGCTTCTACTCCGGCTCCTTTTACGGAGCGCCACTCCATCATCGCTCTTTGTCCCTTAGGGGTAAGGCTCCAAAAGAGACCCATCCCGCCACTTGTGCTCTTGGTATACTTAATCTGCACAAGCTGGTATGCCATCAACTGAACCTTCATCGTGTCATAGTCAATGTCCTTTATCACCGGAAGCATGCCATCCTTTTTAGCATAGGTGTGGAGGAGGGCAGAGATCCGGGTTCGGGCAGAACTGTCGCTCGGATGATCCAACAATGCGGGAGCGATGATAGTAAATAGCTCTTGCCACGCAAGGGTGACGCTCCAAGATCTACGAACGCTGCCGACCCGATGCTCACACTGAATGGTTGTTCTGCTCTGAAGCGGAGCAAGATCAGAGATTACAGGTGCCGCGACGATCTGGCGCCGCGCGTCTTCAAGTTCTTTCTCTAGGTTGCTAATCCCTCGCCGCAAATCGTTCAACTCGCTTAATGTCTCTGCACTAGGTGCTCCTGTAGCGCGGACCCAGCCGACAGCAGGGTATGCTTTCATCGTTTTCGACAGACTTAGTGCCACCAGCCCAGGCAACTCGTCACCCCGCGTCCAGAAGCGGACGAGTCGTCCTTGCGCAACTCGGTCACGAAAGATATCGAGTTTCTTCCGTGCATCCGGGTCCAATTCGGATTTGCTCGCCGCGATCTCCTCGGGCCGCTCGTGAAGGAACGCCAGTACGCGTAGACCTCGTTCGACCGCATAATCGTACTCTTTTTCTGTATAGCTGATGCCCTCAGGTGTAAGGGAGCCGTACCGGCCACCAATGATGAGCAAATAATAGTCACAATCATCGATTACGCGCTTAATAAACTCCCATTGCTCTTCGTCAGCTGCTGGAAAGAGTTCCATCCCCGCTGGAAAACAGTCCAGTTCCATGATAGTCTGCATCACTCGGCGTCGCTCATCATGGAGATCAGCAAACGTCGAACTGATAAACACCTGATAACGCTTATCCATGATTGCTCCTGTCGGCGGAGATAGTTACGGCTGTGCGAATCTCGGGTCCCATGCGGACTCCCCACGCCATCGCTAGCAGCTCCGGTGTGGACACCGACCGCCGGCCGTCGCAGAAGTCGGCGATCTGGTGGCGGCAGCTGAAGCCGGGGGCGACGACCAGGTCATCGGGCCCGGCGCCGCGGACGGCGGGGAAGAGCACGCGCTCGCCGCAGGCCTTGCTCACGTCGTAGTGGCCCTCTTCGTAGCCGAACGAGCCCGCCATCCCGCAGCATCCGCTGTCCAGGATCTCGAACTCCAGCCCCTCCACCCGGCTCAGCACCTGGCGCGTGGGCTCCATCCCTACGAGCGCCTTCTGGTGGCAGTGCCCGTGGACCACGGCGCGCGCGTCCAGCCGGCCCGGCTTCCAGTCCGGCAGGCTGGCCAGGAACTCCTCCAGCGTCACCGATGCCGCCGCCAGCGACCTGGTCCGCGGGTCGCGCACCAGGTCCGGCAGCTCGTCGCGCAGGGTGAGGATGCAGCTGGGCTCCACGCCCACGATCCACGCGCCGTTCTCCACTTCGGGCGCCAGCGTGTTCAGCAGCGTGGTCTGCAGGTCGCGCGCGTGGTCCAGCAGCCCCTTGCTCACCGCCGCGCGCCCGCAGCACACCTGCGTCTTCGGCAGCTGCACGTTGAAGCCGGCGCGCTCCAGCACCGTCACGGTGGCCTTCAGCGGCTCGGTGCCGAAGAAGCCGTTGAAGGTGTCGTCGAACAGGATCACCGTCGGGCGATCGGCGCTCGCGGGCTGGGGGCGGCGCTTGAACCAGCGGCGGAACGGCTCCGGCGCGAAGGTGGGCATGTCGCGGCGCGGATCGATGCCGCCCATCCGCTTGATCATCCCCGACAGCATCTTGTTGCCGAAGTTGGCGAACCCCGGCGCGATGGAGGCCGCGCGCGCCACGTCGTGGATGCGCCCGAAGAACTGCGCCTTGCGGTCCACCCCGTGCTCGCGGTGGTGCTGGGCCAGGAACTCGGCCTTGTAGCGTGCCATGTCGACGCCCACCGGGCACTCCGTCTTGCACGCCTTGCACTGCAGGCACAGGTCCAGCGACTCCAGCACCTCCTTGCTGCGCATTCCCGGCAGGCTGCCCGTCATCGCCTCGCGCAGCGCGTTCGCGCGGCCGCGAGTAGAATGCTGCTCCTCAAGTGTAACCATGAACGACGGGCACATGGTCCCGGCGTCCAGCTTGCGGCAGACCCCCATGCCGTTGCACTTCTCCACCGCCACCGCGTAGTCGCCGCCGTCCTCGGAGTAGTCGAACCACGTCTGTGGGGGGTGGGCGCGATAGTCCTCGCCAAAGCGCAGGTTCTCGCTCATCCGCTGCACGGGCGGCACGATCTTCCCCGGGTTCATGCGGTCTTCCGGGTCCCACGCGCGCTTCACCTGCCGGTGCAGCTCCATGATCTCCGGCCCGAACATGATGGGCAGGAACTCGCTGCGCGCCAGCCCGTCGCCGTGCTCGCCGGAAAGCGATCCGCCGAACTCCACCACGAGTTCCGCCACCTCGTGCGCGATGGATTGCATCCGCCCGACGTCCTCGCCGCGCTTGAGGTTCAGGTCCACACGGATGTGAAGGCACCCCTGCCCGGCGTGCCCGAAGAAGCCCAGCGTGGTGCCGTTGCGCGCCACGATCTCTTCAAAACGCCGCGTGTAGGCGCCCAGCTTTTCGGGCGCGATGCCGGTGTCCTCGACGAACTCCTGCGGCTTGATGTCGCGATGCGCAGTCGTGCGATACAGGAGCCCCGTCGCCGCCTGGCGCAGCGCCCACGCGGCCGTCTGCTCGCGGGCTGACAGGTACACGCCCGGCGTGGGCCTGCCCGGCAGCCCCGGCGCGCGCCGCGCGAAGTCGTGCGCCAGCTCCGCCACCTCGTCCGCCGTCTCGCCGCTGAACTCGCAGAACAGCACGCCGAGAGCATCGGGAGATGCCATCAACGCCGTGGAGCGGAAGTCCAGCAGCTCGCGCGCGCCCTGCATCACCCGCGAATCCACGATCTCCAGCGCGGACAGTCCCGGCTCGTCCAGGATGTGCGGCGTGGCGTCGAAGGACGTGAACCGCTCACGGAAGCTCAGCAGCACAAGCGCGCGGTGGGGCGGCACCGGCACCAGCCCCAGCTCGGCCTCCACGACGGTGGCCAGTGTGCCCTCGGACCCGACGACCAGGTGCGCCAGGTTCAGCTCCGGCGCCTCGAGCATGGCGTCGAAGTTGTAGCCCGACACGCGGCGCGGCACCTTGGGATAGCGCGAAAGGATGCGCTCGCGCTCGGGCTCCAGCAGCCCCAGGACCTTTCGCGCCAACTCGCCCTCCACGCCCGCCATCCCCTCCACGCTGTCGCGCCCCACGGGCCCGAAGTGCGCGGCGCCACCGTCGTGAAGCACGCAGTCCAGCGAGTGGACGTGGTCTCCCGTCTTGCCGTAGATCAGCGACCGCGCGCCGCACGAGTTGTTGCCGATCATCCCGCCGAGGCAGCACTGACGGATGGTGGCCGGGTCCGGCCCGAAGGTAAGGCCGTGCGGCGCCGCGGCGCGGTTCAATCGATCCAGCCGCACGCCCGGCTGCACGCGCGCGCGCCGGCGGTCGGGGTCGATCTCGATCACGCGGTTCATGAACTTGCCGAAATCCAGCACCAGCGCGGGTCCCACGGTCTGCCCGGCCAGCGCCGTCCCGCCACCGCGCGGAAGCACGGGCACGCGGTTCTCCGCCGCCAGCCGCACCGCGTTCTGCACGTCCTGCGCGTCGCGTGGAACGACGACGCCCACGGGAAGGATCTGGTAGAGCGAGGCGTCGGTGCTGTAGAGCAGGCGCGACTTGGCGTCGAAGCGAACCTCGCCGCGAATGCGCTCCTTGAGGGCGCGCTCCAGGCGGGCTCCCTTTGCGTCGGGCTGAATGACGAGCATCAGGACTGGGCTGTGTGGATGACGGCTGGCCGGGCTGCGAGCGTGCTCCGGCCTTGTTCCACAACATACGGCGGGGCGGCGCGGCCGGCACGATGGGGTGGGATGCTGCGGGATGCGTGCCGGAGGGTGTCGCGGTCCTTTGGGTTGGGTGCGCGCGACAGGCGCCCCTCATCCCCAACCCTTCCCCCACAAACTGCGTGGGGGAAGGGAGCCAGTATCGTGCGCGTCCGCAGGTGCCGGTGCTCGGGCTGGGATTGCGAGCGGAATTTGGGGCGTCTGATCGCTCCGGCGCGTCCCCCCGGCTGCCCTCATCCCCGGCCCCTCTCCCGCGAGCGGGAGAGGGGAGAATTCGATCGCGCTTCGGCCAGGCCCGGCGCAAAACCGTGTCATCCAGAGGCGCGAGCGCACCGAACCATCCCGCCCGCCAAACGATGCGCGCCGTGGGATCTTGCTGAGGACACCTCTCACCTTTGGCGCGGCAGCGGCACGACAGCCGAGGACGCGGATCCCAGGGTATTCGCGTGCGCCCCCCGGCACGGGCGGTTGAAACCGCTGCAACAAACACACGAAGTCCGCCTGCGCGGACTGGCTTGCTGGAGTGTGTGTTGGAGTGTGTCGCGCGACCGGAATCGGCTGGGGCACGGCGCGTGGGGTGAGTGCGGTTTGCGCCCGGGCTGTGTGGCGGATCCCTCAGTCGCTGCTATCGATGGTGTACGGGCATGGCTTTCCGAGGTCGCTCCATCGGGATGACATCCTGTCCGAAGGCAGGGTGGTGAAGGTGAAGCCTCGCTGGCCGTTCACGTGGCTTTCCGCTGTTTTTCGCAGCGGCGTCATCCTCTCTAGCGCCGGTTACGCCACGGGCACCCGCGCCGGCGAGACAGCCCGGTTGCGCGCCTTTTCTTCGTACATGGCGTGATCGGCGCGGCTCACGGCAGCGGGCAGGTCTTCCAGCCCGCCGAAGTCCGCGGCGCCCATGCTGGCTTCGATGGCGAGGCGCTCGCGTTGTCCTGCATCCAGCGCCTCGTTTGCCTCGCGAAGCGCTGCGCGGATGCGTGGCATCACGTCTTCCACGCGCGCCGCGGGAAAGAGCACCAGGAACTCGTCTCCCCCCAGGCGATAGACACGGTCCAGCGGGCGGACGGACTTGCGCAGCGTCTCCACCGTGCGCCGCAGCAGGTCGTCGCCCGCGGCGTGGCCGTAGGTGTCGTTGACGGCCTTGAGGTTGTCCATGTCCATCACCAGCGCCGTCCCGAAGCGCGCGCCCACCGCCTCCAATCCCACGCCCTCGTCGTAGGCCCGGCGGTTCAGCGCGCCGGTGAGCGGATCGTACAGCGACACGCGGCGAAGATGGTCGTGCGCCACCGCCAGCTGCGCGCGGGCATCGTCGGCCTCGCGTCTCGCATCCTCCAACAGCACCACCACCATCCCGAACCCCAGCAGCATCTGGGCGAGCAGGTCGAAGTAGCTGTTGTACTGCAGCACGAAGTTCAGCGGCCGCGCAACGTTGAGGACTCCGTAAAGCTTCACCATCCCCAGCGCGACGCCGTACAGAATCCACAGCCCTGCGATGCTCCCGAACACCACGCCGATGGCCCTGCTGCCCAGCGTGGCGCGCGACCGGGGGAGGCGCAGGAAGAGCAGGGAGCAGGCCCCGAACGCGGCAACCATCACCGGCACCTGCATCAGCATCACGTGGTTCAGATCCACGCCGGGAATCAGCGAGGTGACCAGCGCGAATCCGAGCGCGGATGGGAGCGCCACCCGGCGGAACCGGAGCGGGTCCAGCCCCAGCAGGTAGTTGAGGGTTCCGCCGACCAGGTACGCGATGAACAGCAGCTTGCCCACCTGGTAGATCACCCCGGCCGCGCGCACGATGATCGCCGTGTCGCCCGGCAGCACCGGCGGCAGATACAGGATGCCGACGCCTGCCAGCGCGATGACGAGGGCCGCCCAGCCGCGCGTCCAGTACGCGAAGTACGGCCGGCGCTGGTTGGCGCGCAGCAGCACGGAAAAGAGCACCAGCATCAGCACGGCGCCGCCGGCCTGGGTCAGCAGGCCGATCGTGGATATGAGTGCGCCGATGTCCTCGGGTGTCATGTCGGGCGGGAAATGCGGGGAGGTGAAACGGGCCAGGGACGGGGAGTGCCCTGGCCGTCGAGATGAGGCTAGGAGCCCAGGCTGCGGCGGCCGGAGGCCAGCTTGGCGGCTTCGCGCGACAGGCGCTCGCGGCGCTTGGCGTCGCTGGCCTTTTCGCCGGGCAGGCGAACGCTTACCCCCACGCCGCCCATCATGGCGAACCCGCTGATGCGGAGCACGGGCGCGCTGCCGTCAGCGGGCGCGTCGGTGTGGCCCTTCTGGCCAAAGCCGCCCATGATCCCGATGCCGTTCACGTCCAGGTGCACACCCGGCGGCACCACGATGTCCACGCCACCCATGATCGCGAGGATGTTGATCTCGGTGACGCCGGGGGCAAAGCGCGCCTCGCGAAGGTCCAGGTCCACGCCGCCCATGACGGCGATCACGGTCGTCATTTTGGCGGGCGCCCAGGCACCGCTGCGCTCGGCTCCGCCCATGATGCCGACGATCACCTGCGAATCGGCGTTGTAGCCGCCGGTCGCGGGCAGGTGTGATCCCGCGGCCGCGCTCTGCGCGGCGTGCAGTACGGGCAGGTCCGACACGAGCGAGCGGAGCTCTTCGAGCGAGCCGGCGGCGTGCGCGCGGTCCAGCCGCTCCTCCAGCCCCGTGTCGGTCAGGTTGTCGACCGCGTAGTGCTGGCAGAGCTGCTGGATGGTCTGCTCGCGCGTCCGCTCCAGCGGTACGGGAGCGGAACTGGGCTGGGACATGGACTCACTCACCTGCCAGGGGACGATCTGCACCGAGCCTCGAGCGACGCCCGGTACGCACCAACAAGATGGCGAACGAAACGCCGGACGGGAAGTTTCAAACGCGCCGGCCGCCCGTCCCCATCCCCGCCCCTACCACGTCAGCACGATTTTGCCGAAGCTCTCGTTGGCTTCCATCCGCGCCTGCGCCTGCGCCACCTGGTCGAAGCGGAAGACGGAGTCCACCACGGGCTTGATGCGCCCCGCAGAGATCAGCGGGATCACCGCGTTGGAGAACTCGCGCGCCAGGGCGATCTTTTCCTCCAGCGGGCGGCTGCGCAGCACGGTGCCGAACAGGTGGATGCGCCGGCGCAGCAGCAGCCCCAAATCCACCTCCACCTTGGAGCCGCCCGTCGTGCCGACGACGACGACGCGGCCGCGCAGGGCCACCACGCGCAGGGACGCCTCCAGCAGCTTGCCGCCCACCAGGTCCAGCACCGCGTGCACGCCGCTGCCGTAGGTTGCCTGGTTCACCGCCTCGGCCAGGTCTTCGCGCGAGGTGTCGACGCCCGTCTCAAGCCCCAGTTCGGCCGCGCGCTTCAGCTTGGCGGCCGTCCGCGACGTGCCGATCACCGTGGCCCCCGCCGCGCTGGCCAGCTGCACCGCCGCCGTCCCCACGCCGCTGCCGACGGCCAGGATCAGCACCCGCTCGCCGACGGTCAGGTCCAGCTGGCGGAACAGCGAGTCGTACGCCGTCAGGAACGCTTCGGGGATGGCGGCCGCGTCTTCCCACTCCAGGTTCTGGGGAATGCGGATGCCCTCGCGCTCGTGCACCACCACGTACTCCGCGTGTCCGCCGCCGCCCACGATGCCCATCACCCGGTTGCCGACGGCCCACAGCCCGGCGCCCTCCCCCACCGCGTCCACCTCGCCGGCGTACTCCAGCCCCGGGATGTCGGCCGGGGCGCCGGGCGGGGCGGGGTAGGCGCCCCGCCGCTGCAGCAGGTCTGCGCGATTGAGCGCCGACGCGTGCACCTTTACGCGAATTTCCCCTGGCCCGGGCTGCGGGACGGGGCGATCCTGCATCTCCAGGACTTCGGGCCCGCCCGGCT
>NZ_DATBNB010000011.1 GCF_036554565.1 Longimicrobium sp.
GACGTGCGGCTTTCGCGGCTGGAGCTGCTGGGCCAGGCGGAGCGGGCCCTGGTGCTGGATGAGTGGAATCGCACCGAGGCCGAGTACCCGGCGGACCGCTGCATCCACGAGCTGTTCCAGGCGCAGGCGGAGCGGACGCCCGATGCGGTCGCCGTCGTCCACGAGGCGGATGCGCTCACCTACCGGGCGCTGAACGAGCGGGCGAACCGGCTGGCGCACCATCTCGCCCGTTTGGGCGTGGGGCCCGAGGTGCGGGTCGGGATCTGCCTGGAGCGCGGCGTGGAGATGGTCGTATCCCTCCTGGCCGTGCTCAAGGCCGGGGGCGCCTACGTGCCGCTGGACCCCGCGTACTCGGCCGAGCGGCTGGCGTTCCTGTCGGCCGACTCCGCCGCCTCGGTGCTGCTCACGCAGGAAAAGCTGCGCGGCCTGTTCGCCGTCGGGCCCGGCGTCCACGTCGTGGTCCAGGAAGAGGCGCGGGCGGAGGTCGCGGCCGGGAGCGCGGAGAACCTGGCGAGCCGCGTTTCGCCCCGGAACCTGGCGTACCTGATCTACACCTCCGGATCCACCGGCATTCCCAAGAGCGTCGCCATCGAGCACGAGAGCGCCGTGGCCATGCTGGCGTGGGCGTGGAGCGTCTACTCCGCCGAGGAGCTCGGGGGGATGCTGGCGTCGACGTCCATCACCTTCGACATGTCGGTTTTCGAGCTCTTCGCGCCGCTCACCCGGGGCGGTCGCGTGATCGTGGTGGAGAACGCGCTCGCCCTGCCGCACTCGGCGCTGGCGGACCAGGTGCGGCTCCTGGACACGGTGCCCTCCGCCGCCGCGGCGCTGCTGAAGAGCGGGGGGATCCCGCCCGGGGTGAAAACGGTGAACCTGGGGGGCGAGCCGCTGCGGGCGGAGCTGGTGGATGCGCTGTACGCGCAGGGGGTGGAACGGGTCTACGACCTGTACGGCCCCTCCGAAGACACCACGTTCAGCACGTACGCGCTCCGCCGGCCGGCAGGCCCGGTGACCATCGGACGCGTGCTCTCCAACTCGCGGGCGTACGTGGCCGATGCCGCGCTGAAGCCGATGCCGGTGGGGGTGACGGGCGAGCTGTACCTGGGGGGCAGGGGGGTGACGCGCGGCTACCTGGGGCGGCCGGGGCTCACGGCCGAGCGCTACCTTCCCGACCCGTTCTCGGTCGAGGCCGGCGGGCGGATGTACCGCACGGGCGACCGCGTCCGGCGCAAGGCGGACGGAACGCTGGAGTACCTGGGGAGGCTGGACCACCAGGTGAAGGTGCGCGGCTTCCGCGTGGAGCCGGGCGAGATCGAGGCGGTGCTGCGCGGGCACGAAGGCGTTTCCGACTGCGTGGTGGTGGCACGCGCCGAGGCGGGCGAGCAGCGGCTGGTCGCGTACCTGGTGGGCGAAGCGCGGGCCGAGGTGCTGCGCGGGCACCTGCGGCGCAGCCTGCCGGAGTACATGGTGCCGGCGGCGTTCGTGGCGCTGGAGCAGCTGCCGCGCACGCCGAACGGCAAGCTGAACCGCGGGGCGCTGCCGGCGCCGGAGCCGGTGTCCGCCGAAGCGGGCTACGCGCGGCCGCGCCGGCCCCTGGAGGCGGCGCTGGCGGAAATTTGGGCCGAGGTGCTGGGGTGCGCCCGGGTGGGGGTGAAGGAGAATTTCTTCGACCTGGGCGGGCACTCCCTGCAGCTCGTGAAGGTGCAGGCGCGCCTCCGCGAAACGCTGGACCGGACAGTTCCCATCGCCGACCTCTTCCGCTTTTCCACGGTGTCGGCGCTGGCCGAGCACCTGGAGGGCGGGGAAGAGGGCGCCGGGCGGGGGCAGGCGGGCGCGGAGGGCCGCAGGCGGCGGGGGCGCGACCGCGCCGCCATCCGCCGGGCGCGGGCGGGACAGGGGGCAGGTGCGAGCGTGGGAGCGACACTCAAGGGAGACGATTCATGAGCGATCCAATCGGGGCCGTGGCGGTGATCGGGATGGCGGGGCGCTTCCCGGGCGCGGCCGACGTGGAGCGGTTCTGGGAAAACCTGCGCGACGGCGTGCACTCCATCACCTTCTTCGACGCGGAAGAGGGCGACACCGATCCCGCGCTCGTGCGCGCCGTGGGGGTGCTGGAAGGGATCGACCGCTTCGACGCCGCCTTCTTCGGCTTCAGCCCGCGCGACGCGGAGCTGCTGGACCCGCAGCAGCGCCTGTTCCTGGAGGCCGCCTGGGAGGCGCTGGAGAACGCCGGCCACGTTCCGGGGAGCGAGCGGGAAGCCGTGGCGGTCTACGCAGGGGCGTCGGGGAGCCGGTACCTGGCCCTGCACCTCCTCAGCCGCCCCGACGTGGTGGAGTCCGCCGGCCACTTCGCGCTGGAGCTCCTGAACGAACGCACCTTCCTGGCCTCGCGCGCCGCCTACAAGCTGGACCTGCGCGGGGCCGCGGTGAACGTGCAGACGGCGTGCTCCACGGGGCTGGCCGCCATCCACCTGGCCTGCCAGGCGCTCGCGTCCGGCGAGTGCGACCTGGCCGTGGCGGGGGGCGTGGGGCTCGGCTTCCAGCGGGGACACCGGTACAGCCCGGGGGGGATCATGTCGCCCGACGGGTACTGCCGCGCCTTCGACACCCGCGCGGCCGGCACCGTCGGCGGAAGCGGGCTCGGGGTGGTGGTCCTGCGCCGGCTGGAAGACGCCCTGGCCGACGGCGACCCGGTGCGCGCGGTGATCCTGGGCTCCGCCATGAACAACGACGGCGCGCAGAAGGTGGGCTTCACCGCCCCCAGCGTCGAGGGGCAGGCCGAGGTCGTGGAAGAGGCGCTGGCGCTGGCCGGGGTGGACCCGGAAACCATGGGGTACGTGGAGGCGCACGGGAGCGGCACCGAGCTGGGCGACCCCGTGGAGGTGGCCGCCCTCACCCGGGCGTTCGGAGACGTGGGGCGCACGGAGTACTGCGCCCTGGGGTCGGTCAAGACCAACGTCGGCCACCTGGACGCCGCGGCGGGGGTGGCGGGGTTCGTCAAGGCGGTGCTCGCCCTGGAGCACGGCGAGATCCCGCCCACCCTGCACTTCACCGAGGCCAACCCGCAGATCGACTTCGCCGGCTCGCCCTTCTTCGTCAACACCGGCCTCGTCCCCTTCCCGGGCGGCGGCGGCCAGCCCCGGCGCGCCGGGGTCACGTCGCTGGGGATCGGGGGGACCAACGTGCACGTGGTGCTGCAGGAGGCGCCCCCGCGGCCGCCTTCGGCCCCGGCCCGGGCATGGCACGTCCTTCCCCTGTCCGCCCGCACCCCGGCCGCGCTCGAGGCGGCCACCGACCGGCTGGCGGCGCACCTGCGCGCCCACCCGGAGCAGGAGCTGGCCGACGTCGCCTGGACGCTGCAGACCGGGCGCAAGTCGTTCGCGCACCGCCGCACCCTGGTGGCCCGCGACAGCGAAGGCGCCGCCCGCGCGCTGGAGAAGCGCTCCCCCGGGCACATCTTCGACGCGGCCCCGCCCGAGGGCGCGCAGCCCGTCACCTTCGTATTCCCCGGCCTGGGCAACCACTACCCGGGGATGGGGAAGGGCCTGTACGAGACCGAGCCCCTGTTCCGCGAAACGGTGGACCGCTGCGCCGAGATCCTGCGGCCCTGGCTGGGGATGGACCTGCGCGAGGCCCTGTACCCCGCCGACGAGCCGGCGCCGGCGGCCGACGAGCCCGGCGGGCTGGACCTGCGCGCCCTGCTGGGGCGCGCCGGCCGCGACGACGACATGGGGCTCCTGGACAGCACCCGGCTGGCCCAGCCGGCGCTCTTCGTCACCGAGTACGCCCTGGCGGTGCTCTGGATGAGCTGGGGGGTGCACCCCGAGGCGATGATCGGCCACTCGCTGGGCGAGTACGTGGCGGCCACGGTGGCGGGGGTCTGGTCGCTGGAAGACGCCCTGATGCTGGTGGCCGAGCGGGCCCGGCTGATCGAGGAGACGCCCCCCGGGGGGATGATGGGGCTTCCCTTCCCGAAGGAGAAGGCGGCCCCCTACCTCCGCGACGGCATCGCGATCGGCGCCCACAACGCCTGGTGGATCAGCGTGGTCTCCGGCCCCAAGGCGGCGGTAGACGCGCTGCAGGCCGAGATGACGGCGGCCGGGGTGTCCGTGCGGCGGCTTCCCGCCCGGCACGCCTACCACTCGCCGATGATGGTGCCGGTGGCGGAGCGCCTCGCGGAGCTCCTGCGCGGGGTGCGCCTTTCCCCGCCCGCCATCCCCTTCGCCAGCAACGTGACGGGGGGGTGGATCCGCCCCGAGGAGGCCACCGACCCGGAGTACTGGACGCGGCACCTGGTGCAGACCGTCCTCTTTTCCGACGGGGTGGAGACCATCGCCCGCGACGGCTTCCGCCTTCTCCTGGAGGTGGGCCCCGGGAACACGGTGGGCGGGCTGGCCCTGCAGGTGGACTGCTGGGGCGACACCCCGGCTTCGCTGGTGGTCGCCCTCCGCCACCGCTTCGAGAGCCACCCCGACGACGCCTACCTCCTGGGCGCGGCCGGCCGGCTCTGGGCCGCGGGGGCATCGGTGGACTGGGAGGCCGTGCACGCGCACGAGCGGCTGCGGCGCGTGGCGCTCCCCACCTACCCGTTCGAACGTGAGCGCTACTGGGTGGAGCCGGGCTCCGGGCCCGCCCCCGGGGGCCGCGGGGGAGCGGCCGCGGAACGGCGGTCCGGCCCGGCGGGGTGGATGTACCTTCCGGCCTGGCGGCGCGCCGCGCTCCCCGGTCGGCCCCTGGCGGAGCCCGCGGAGTGGCTGGTGCTGGCGGACGGCCTGGGGATCGGCGGGCGGCTGGCGGGGCGGCTGGAAAGCCTGGGGCACACGGTGGCGGTGGCGGAAGCCGGCGACGGCTTCGCCCGTGCGGGCGACCGCGGCTACACGGTGCGCCCGGGCTCCGCGGAAGACCTGGCCGCGCTGCGTGACACCCTGCAGGTGGCGGGGGTCCGTCCCCGGCGGGTGATCGTCCTCTGGGGGATGGACCCGGAGGGCGGGGAGGGTCCGGAGGCGTTCGCCCGGGCACACGCGCGCGGGTACGCCACCGTCTCCGCCCTGGCGGCGACCTTCGCCCGCGAGGCCAGCGAGGGGCCGTTCCGGCTCCTGGTGGCCACCGAGGGGGTGCGCGACGTGGCCGGCGGCGAGGACGTGCGCCCCGAGCGCGCCACCGTGCTGGGCGCCTGCCTGGCCCTTCCGCAGGAGCTGCCCCACGTTGTCTGCCGCACGGTGGACGTACGCCCCGGCGCGCCCGGCGACGAGCGCCTGGTGGAGCAGCTCCTGGCCGAGGCCGACGGCGATGCCGCGGATACGGACGTGGCGCTGCGGGGATCGCGGCGCTGGGTGCTGCGCTACGAGGCGGCGCCCGCCGGCGCGGGCGACGCGGCCCTCCGCCCCGGAGGGGCCTACCTCATCTCCGGGGGAATGCCCGCGGGCACCGGGGTCCTGGCCGAGCACCTGGCGGGGGTGGGGGCCCGCTTGGCCGTGGTGGTGCCCCCTTCCTTCCCGGAGCGCGAGGCGTGGGACGCCGTCCTGGCCTCCCCCGGAGGCGGGGGCGCCGCCGGCCAGACGCTGCGGGGGATCAGGGCCGCCGAGGCGCGGGGGTGCGAGCCCCTGGTCCTGCGCGCCGACCCCCGCGACGCCGGGGCGCTGCGAGGCGCGGTGGCGGCGGCCGTGGAGGCGTTCGGGACGCTGCACGGCGTGGTGCACGCCACCCAGGGCGCGGGAGGCGACTCCGCCCCGCTGGCCGAGGCGCGCTCCGCCGCGGCCGGGCTGGAGCTGTCCCGCCTGGCGCGCGAGCTGGCCGCGCTGGAAGCTGCCACGGCCGGGCTTCCGCTCGACTTCCTCCTCCTGCAGAACTCCATCTTCTCGGTCTTCGGCGGGTCGGGGCTGGCGGCGACCACGGCGGCGTTCGTGCTGGGCGATGCCTGGGCCGAGCGCTGCGCGGCCCAGGGGCGGCGCTGGACGAGCGTGAACTGGGACCGCTGGGAGGAGGAAGGCAGCTCCGCGGCCCTTGCCGAGGGGGCGATCCCCCGCGCCGAAGGGGTCCGGGTGTTCGAAACGCTGGCCGCCCTGGCCGGTGAGCCGCGGGTGGTGGTCTCTCCCCAGGACCTGCACGCGCGGCTGGAGCGCTTCCGCACCCCGCGCCGCGCCGCCTCCGCCCCGGCCGAGGGCGGGCAGGCCGCTGCGCAGGAGGGGCTGCACGCGCGCCCCGCCCTGGCGAACGAGTACCTGGAGCCCACCGGCGAGGCCGAGGAGCTCCTCGCCGGGATCTTCCGCGAGCTGCTGGGGATCCGGGAGGTCGGCACGCGCGATTCCTTCTTCGAGCTGGGCGGGCACTCCCTGCTGGGGCTGCAGGTCCTTGGCCGGGTGCGCGAGGTCTTCCAGGTGGATCTTCCCCTGCGCGCGATCTTCGAGGCGCCCACCGTCGCCGGGCTCGCCGAGCTGGTGGACGAGGCGATCCTCCTGGAGCTGGAGGAGATGAGCGACGAGGAGGCCGAGTCGGCCCTCGCGGGGGTGGGCGGCGCCCTCGAGGCGGCCACCGAAGGGGTACGATGACGCAGCTTTCCGAGCTTTCCCCGGCCAAGCGCGCGCTGCGCGAGGCCCGCCTGCGTGGCCGCTACCAGGAGGCGCCCATCGTTCCCCGCGCGCAGGCGGGGGACGCGCCCCTCTCGCACGCGCAGGAGCGGCTCTGGTTCATCGACCGGATGTACCCGGGGATGACGGCGTACAACCTGGTGACGGCCCTGCGGCTCCCCGGCGCCTTCGACGCGGCGGTGCTGGAGCGCGCCCTGGGCGAGGTGGTACGCCGGCACGACGTGCTCCGCACCACCTTTCGCGAGGTGAACGGCGTTCCGGCCCAGGTGGTGGCCCCCTTCACCGGGTACGCGTTGCCGGTGGAGGACCTGTCCGCCCTGCCACCCGCGGAGCGCGAGGCGCAGGCGCAGGCGCGTCTCGCCGGCGAGCGGGCGCGCCCCTTCGACCTGTCGGACGGCCCCGTCTTCCGCGCGTCGCTCCTGCGGCTGGATGCGCAGGACCACGTGCTGCTGGTGGGGATGCACCACATCATCAGCGACGCGTGGAGCCTGGGGGTGTTCCTGCGCGAGCTGGCCGTGCTGTACGACGCGTACCGGCAGGGGTGGGACTCGCCCCTGCCGCCGCTCCCCGTGCAGTACGCCGACTACGCCGCCTGGCAGCGTTCACAGCCGCCGGCGGCGGCGGAGCGCCAGCTGGCGTACTGGAGGCGCCAGCTGGGGGGCGCCCCGGAGCTGCTGGAGCTGCCGGCGGACCGGCCGCGGACGCCGGTCCCCTCCTTCCGCGGCTCGCAGGTGCCGCTGGAGGCGCCGATCGCGGTGCTGGACCGCCTGCGCGCGCTGGCGAACGTGCAGGGCGCCACGCTGCACATGGTGCTGCTGGGGACCTTCCAGGTGCTGCTGGCCCGGTATGCCGGGACGGACGACGTCTCGGTGGGCATCGCCGTATCGGGGCGTTCGCGCCGCGAGGTCGAGGGGCTGATCGGCATCTTCGTGAACACCCTGGTGCTGCGCACCGACCTTTCCGGCGACCCCACCTTTCGCACGGTGGTGGATCGTGTGCGCGAGATGGCGCTCGACGCGTACCAGAACCAGGAGGTGCCGTTCGAGCGGGTGGTGGCCGAGCTGAGCCCCCAGCGCAGCCTCAGCCACTCCGCGCTCTTCCAGGTGCTGTTCCTGCTCGACGAGGTCGCGCCCGCCCCCGCCGGCGTGGGCACGCCGCCGCCGGAGCCCTCGGCCGCTTCCGCCCCCGCCCCCGCCGAGGGCGCGAACGGGCCGGCGCCGTTCACGAGCGGACAGACGGAGTCCACGCAGGTAGACCTCACCCTCGTCCTGCGGAGCGACGCACGCGGCCTTACCGGCTCGCTGGAGTACGCTACGGACCTCTTCGACGAGGCGACCGCCCGCCGGATGGCCGGCCACCTGGAGCGGGTGCTGGCGCTCCTGGCCGCCGACCCGGACACGCGCCTTTCCGCGCTGCCGCTGCTGGACGACACGGAGCGCCGCAGCGTCCTGCAAACGTGGAGCGGCGCGGAGGCGGCCCCCCCTGGCGAGGGGCTTCTGCACGCGCTGATCGCGGCGCAGGCGGAGCGGACCCCCGACGCCGAAGCGGTGGTGTTCGAGGACACGTCGCTCACCTACGGCGCGCTGGAGGCGCGCGCCACCCGCCTGGCGGCCCATCTCGCCCGGCTGGGCGCGGGCCCCGAGGTGCGGGTGGGGGTCTGCCTGGAGCGCGGGCCGGAGATGATGGTCGCCATCCTGGCGGTGCTCAAGACGGGAGCCGCGTACCTTCCGCTGGACCCCGGCTATCCCGGCGGCCGGCTGGCGTACATGCTGGCTGATGCGGGGGCCCCGCTCGTGGTGACGCAGCCGTCGCTCCGCGAGCTCCTGGCCGGCGAGGGCGTCCGGATCGTCCTGGTGGACGATGCCGCGGAGGGCATCGAGGGGGATGCCGGGGAGGCGTCCCGGAGCTCCGTCGTTCCCGCGAACGCGGCGTACGTTATCTACACCTCCGGCTCCACCGGGCGCCCCAAGGGCGTGGTGGTGACGCACGCCAACGTGGTGGCGCTGATCGCCGCGATGGACGCCCACGTGGGGGGCACGGCGCCGGGAACGTGGCTGGCGGTTTCGCGGATCGGCTTCGACGCCTCCATCACGGAGCTGTTCTGGACGCTGGCGCGCGGCTTCCGGGTGGTGCTTCATCCTGATTTCGAGCGGGCGCGGGCAGAGCCGGGGGCGCTCGCGCGGCGAATCCGCCGGCACGGCGTCACCCACCTGCAGTGCACCCCGTCGCTGCTGCGAATGCTGCTGGCGGAGTCGGGGGTAGAGGGGCTGGCCGGCGTCGAGCGCCTGCTCCTGGGTGCCGAGCCGCTTCCGCCGGATCTGGTCGGGGAGCTCGGCTCCGTCGTTTCCGCCGGCATCGTGAACCTCTACGGCCCCACGGAGGCGACGGTGTGGGCCACCGCGCACGAGGTGCAGGGTGTGTCGGGGCGCATTCCCGTGGGCGCGCCGATCGCCGGCACGCGCGTGTACGTGCTGGACGGCGCCCTGGGCCCGCAGCCGGTGGGGGTGCCGGGGGAGCTGTGCATCGCAGGGACGGGCGTGGCGCGCGGCTACCTGAACCAGCCGGGGATGACGGCCGAGCGCTTCGTTCCCGATCCCTTCGCCTCCGTCCCGGGAGCGCGGATGTACCGCACCGGCGACCGGGGGCGGTGGGTGGATGGGACGGGCACCGCGGTCCTGGACTTCCTGGGGCGCATGGATGCGCAGGTGAAGATCCGCGGCTTCCGGATCGAACCCGGCGAGATCGAGGCCGTGCTGCGCCAGCACGAGCGCGTGGCCGACTGCGTGGTGATGGTGCGCGCGGAGACTGGCGAAACGCGGCTGGTGGCGTACGTCGTGGGCGAAGCGGACGCGGAGGCACTGCGCGAGCACCTGCGGCGGAGCCTGCCGGAGTACATGGTGCCGTCCGCGTTCGTGGCGCTGGACGCGCTGCCGCTGAACCCCAACGGAAAGCTGGACCGCAAGGCGCTGCCGGCGCCGGAGCTCGCGTCGTCGGAGGAGACGTACGTGGCACCGCGGACGCCGACCGAAGAGGTGCTGGCGGGGATCTGGGCAGAGGTGCTGCGGCTGGAGCGGGTGGGCCTCGAGGACCGATTCTTCGACCTGGGCGGGCACTCGCTGCTCGCCACCCGCGTCGCCGCGCGCGTGCACCAGGTCTTTGGCGTGGAGCTCCCGCTCCGCGCCCTCTTCGAGCGGCCGGTCCTTTCCGGGCTGGCGGCCGAGGTCGACCGCCTGCGCGGCAGCGGCGCGGCCGCCGGCCCCGACGCCATCGCCCGCGCCCCGCGCGACGGCGACCTGCCGGTGACGTTCGCGCAGGAGCGGCTCTGGTTCGTGGACGCGCTGGACCCGGGAAGCCCGGTGTACGCCATCCCGTTCTCGTACCGCATCACCGGGGCGCTGGACGACGACGCGCTCCGCCGCGCGCTGGGCGAGCTGGTGCGCCGCCACGAACCGCTGCGCACGACGCTCCCGGCCGTGGACGGCGTTCCCGTGCAGCGGATCTCCCCGCCCCCGGCCGAGTTCGACCTGCCCGTCACCGACCTGCGGCACCTGTCCGTGGACGAGCGGCGGGCGGAGGCCGGCCGGCTGACGGCCGAAGCCTCGCGGCACCGCTTCGACGTGGCGCGCGGGCCGCTCTTCCGTGCATCGCTCGTCCACGTGGCCGACGACGAGCACTTCCTCCTCCTCAACATCCACCACGCAGTCGGCGACGGGTGGTCGCTGGGGGTGCTGCGCGAGGAGATCTCCGCGCTCTACGGCGCCTTTGCGCGCGGGGAACCGTCGCCGCTGCCGGAGCCGGTGCTGCAGTACGCGGACTACGCGGTCTGGCAGCGTGAGCGCCTGTCCGGCGCCGCGCTGGAGCGGCAGGTGGAGTTCTGGCGGCAGGCGCTGGACGGCGCTCCGGCGCTCCTGGAGCTGCCGACGGACCGTCCCCGGCCGCCGGTGGAGTCGCACCGCGGCGAGGTGGAGCGCCTGCTCATCGAGCCCGCGCTGGCGGCGGAGGTGCACGCGCTGGCGCGCCGCGAGGGGGCCACGCTGTTCATGGTGCTCCTCGCCGCACTGGACGTGGTGCTGGGACGCCTGGCCGGGCAGGAGGACGTCGTGGTCGGCACGCCCATCGCCGGGCGGACGCGGGCGGAAACCGAGCGGATGGTGGGCCTGTTCCTCAATTCCCTGGCGCTCCGGGCCGACCTTTCGGGCGACCCGACCTTCCGCGAGCTGCTGGGCCGGGTGCGCGAAAGCACGCTCGAAGCGTACGCGCACCAGGACGTTCCCTTCGAGCGGGTGCTGGAGGAGGTGCGTCCCGAGCGCAGCATGGCGCACGCCCCCGTGTTCCAGGTGATGCTCAACCTGATGAACTTCCAGGACGGCGCCGTCCGCGGCGAGGGGCTGGAGGTTGCGGGGGCCGGCTCTATCGGCGACGCGGCCAGCAAGTTCGACCTCACGCTGTACGTGGGGGAGGGGGACGGGAGAATCTTCGTCACCCTGGTGTACGCCGCCGACCTGTTCGACGCGCCGCGGATGCGCGAGTTCCTGGCGCAGCTGGAAGGCGTGCTCCGCCAGGCCGCGGCCGCGCCGGAAACCCGCGTCGGCGCGCTGCCGCTGGCGACGGAAGCGGCGCGCGGCGTCCTTCCCGACCCGGCCGCCCCGCTGGACGATACGTGGCGCGGCGCCGTGCACGAACTGTTCGCCGCGCGTGCGATGGAGACGCCGCACGCGCTGGTGGTGGAGGACCCGCGCGAGCGGTGGACGTACGCCGAGCTGGACGC
>NZ_DATBNB010000012.1 GCF_036554565.1 Longimicrobium sp.
ACCGGGCTGGCTCCCGTCCCCCGCGCAGTTTGCGGGGAAGGGCTGGGGAGGGAGGGCGCCGGTCGCCCGTGCCGGATCCGGCGGTTCAGGCTCCGGTGACCGCAGCCGCGCCCAAGCTTGTACGTGCCGTCCGGCTAGATCCTTCGGCCCGCGACGGATGTGCTCCGGGCCGGTACGGTGCGCCTGGGCCTCAGGATGACGAGCCGTGGTGTGGCGGGAAGTTTGGGACGTGCACCGGGCTGGCTCCCTTCCCCCGCGCAGTTTGCGGGGGAAGGGCTGGGGATGGGGGGCGCTGGTCGCCCGTGCCGGATCCGGCGGCTCAGGCCCTATCCCTCCACCAGCCACGCCAGGTGGCGGATCTCCGGCTCGATCAGCTTTTCCCACGCGAGCCGCACCGCGGCGGGCGAGCCGGGAAGCGAAAACACCACCCGTCCGCGGTATACCCCCGCCGTCGCCCGCGAAAGCATGGCGGCGGCGCCCACCTGGTCCCAGCTCAACATCCGGAACAGCTCGCCGAAGCCCGGGATGGGCTTCTCGATCCGTCTCGACAGCACGTCGTACGTCGTGTCGCGCGGCGCGATGCCGGTGCCGCCGTTGAACACGATGATGCGCGAGCCCCCGAACGCCATCGCGAGCAGCGCCGCATCCACCTCGTCGGGATCGTCGCGGATCAGCCGGTAGTCCCCCAAGGTGTGCCCCCCCGCCGCGATGGCCTCCTTCAGCCAGGCGCCGTTGGTGTCGGTTTCCTCCGTCCGCGAATCGCTCACCGTCACGATCCCCACGGGCACCGGCCCCCGATCGTCCGCCAGCCGGTGGTGCCGCTCGCTGCTTTCCGTCGTCATCGTCAAAGTCCGTTCAGGTCCGCCCTCACCTTCGCGCGCCGCTGGTGCGCTGGCAATCGGGACGCCACCGCATCCGCATCCAGGCCCGGCGAACGTTGCGGCGCGTTCGGGGGGCGGTAGATTGAGGGCACCTTCCACCCTCCTCCGCCGCGCCGCACCCACGCGCAGGATGAAAGCGATCCGCAGGTGACCGCCGGCCCCGTGCCCGCCACACCGCCCTCGCCGCGCCGCCGCCGCGGGGGGCGGTGGAAGAAGGCCGTTCTGGCGTCGGTGATGCTGGGCGGCCTGGCCGCGTTCTTCGCGCTGGGCGGGCACCGCTACCTGACGCTGGAGTCGCTCAAGGAGAACCGCGCGATCCTTCTGGCGTACACCGAGCGGAACTTCGCCACCATGCTGCTGCTGACGTTCGTGGTCTACACCGTGGCCACGGCGCTCAGCTTTCCCGGCGGCATCTTCATGTCGTTCGCAGTCGGGTTCCTGTTCGGCCGGTGGATCGGCACGGCGCTGGTGGTGGTGGCGGCCAGCATCGGCGCCACGCTGGCCTTTCTGTCCGCCCGCTACCTGTTCGCCGACGCGGTGCGGCGCCGGATGGGCCCGCGGCTGAAGCGAATGGCGCGCCGATTCGAGGAGGATGGATTCAACTACATCCTCTTCACCCGGCTGGTCCCCGCCTTTCCCTTCTGGCTGATGAACCTGGTGCCCGCGTTCACCCCGGTAAAGGTGCGCACCTTTTTCGCGGCGACGGCGATCGGTATCCTTCCCGGCAGCTTCGTGTTCGTGAACGTGGGCGAGTCGCTGTCGGAAATCGAAAGCGCCAGCGACCTGGTCAGCCGGCAGACGCTGATCGCGCTGGCGATGCTCGGCGTGCTGAGCCTGGCGCCCATCGCGTGGAAGAAATGGCGCACCCGTAAACTCAAGGAAAAGAATGGTTGACCTGGACGACGCCTCCCGCCGCCGCGTGCACCCCATCGCCCTGGCGGGGCTGATGCTGGCGCTCCTCGCCGTCCTGCTGCTGTTCCTCAGCGGGCCGGGCACGAGGCTGGGATTCTGGCACTTTCGCACGGCGTTCAAGATGATGGGCTGGGCCGCCTACGCGGGCGGCGCGGCGGCGCTGGTCTCCCTCGCCGGGTTGGCGCTGGCGCGCGGGCGGGGGCGGGCGCTGGCCGCGGCCGGGCTGGTGATCGGCGCGCTGATGCTGTACCTGCCGTGGAGCTGGCGCAACGAGGCGATGAAGTACCCGGGCATCCACGACATCACCACCGACGTCGCCAACCCGCCCGCGTTCGTCGCCATCGCCCCGCTGCGGAAGGACGCGCCCAATCCCCCGGAGTACGCGGGCGACTCCATCGCGCGGCAGCAGCTCGAGGCCTATCCCGACGTCGAGCCGCTGATGCTGGCCATGCCCGTGGACTCGGCGTTCACGCTGGCCTTGGAGACGGTTCGCGACATGGGATGGGAGATGGTGGACCAGAACCGCCGCGACGGACGCATCGAGGCCACGGCCACCACGCCGTTCATGGGCTTCAAGGACGACGTGGTGGTGCGTGTCAGCTCGGCGTCCGGCATCTCGCGGGTGGACGTGCGCAGCAAGTCGCGGGTGGGCCGCGGCGACGTCGGCGCCAACGCCAAGCGCATCCGGGCGTACCTGGACAAGCTCCGCCAGTCGGACCCGGCGCCGGTGCGCGCGGAGTAGGGCCGCGCCTCCCGACGATCCGCACTGCCCTCTTCCGCGCCGCCGCGGAAGAGGGTTCGCGTTCTCGGCATCCCCGAACCCGTTCAAGATCGTGAAACTGGAGCCCGTGGTGCTGCAGGGCCGGCACGTCCGCCTGGTCCCCATGACGCTGGATCACGTCCCCGCGCTGTGGGAAGCGGGGAGCGACCCCGAACTGTGGCGGCTCACGACGTCGCAGGTGCATGGTGAAGACGACGTGCGCCGCTACGTGCAGGCCGCGCTCGACGGGCAGGCGCGGGGGACGGCGCTCCCCTTCGTCACGATGGACGCGGCGGGCGAGCGGGTGATCGGCAGCACGCGCTTCGGCAGCATCGAGGCGGCGCACCGGAGGGTGGAGATCGGCTGGACGTGGATCGCCGTGCCGTGGCAGCGCTCGGCGGTGAACACCGAGGCCAAGTACCTGATGCTGCGCCACGCGTTCGAGACGCTGGGCTGCATTCGCGTGGAGCTGAAGACCGACGTGCTGAACGAGCGGTCGCGCCGCGCGATCCTGCGCATCGGCGCGCGGGAGGAGGGGATCTTGCGGAAACACGCCATCACCGAGGCCGGCCGCATCCGCGACACGGTCTACTTCGGCATCGTGGACGACGACTGGCCGTCCGTGAAGGCGCGCCTGGAATCCATGCTCTGACGCGTGCCGGGACGCCCATCCCGCGCCGCACAACCCTCAGCACCTCGCCG
>NZ_DATBNB010000013.1 GCF_036554565.1 Longimicrobium sp.
TCCTCCGCGGCTCGTCTGTCCCTCCGCGCCTCCGCGAGAACCTTCAGCGGACCTACTCGTCGCCGAGCAGCTCGTCGGAGTCGTCGCCCGCGTCTTCGTCGATCAGGTCGCCCGCGTCGGCCGGCTCGTCGTCGAACTCGCCGTCCTCCGGGTCGATCCCCAGCGACTCCTCCAGCGCAGTGCTGTCCACCACCTCCTGGCCGGGCTCCTCGTCGGCCAGGATGGCCTTGGGCTCCTCGTCCTCGTTCACCACGCGCGCCACGTCCATCACCGCGTCCTTGGCGCTCAGGTTGATCAGCTTGACGCCCTGGGTGTTGCGGCCGATGGAGCGGATGCCGTCCACCGGGGTGCGGATGATCACGCCCTGGCGGGTGATCACCATCAGCTCGTCGCCGTCGTGCACCTCCTTGATGGCCACGACGCGCCCCGTCTTGTCGGAGATGCGCACGTTGATCACCCCGCGCCCGCCACGGCGCTGGCAGCGGTAAGCCTCCAGCGGCGTGCGCTTGCCCATCCCCAGCTCGGTGATCACCAGCAGCGACGAGCCCGCCTTGGTCACCACCATGCCGATCACCTCGTCGCCCTCCTGCAGCGTGATGCCGCGCACGCCGGTGGTGGCGCGCCCCATTTCGCGGACGTCCTTTTCCTCGAAGCGGATGGCCATCCCCTCGCGCGTGGCCAGCACCACGTTGCACGAGCCGTCGGCGGGGATCACGGTGATCAGCTCGTCGTCCTCGAGCACGTTGATGGCGTTCAGCCCCACGCGCCGCGGGTTGCCGTACGCCGCCAGCGAAGTCTTCTTCACCACGCCCTTGCGGGTGGCGAAGATCAACGACTTGTCGGGGCTGAACGTGCGCACTGGCACCAGCGCAGCCACCTTTTCGTCGGAGCCGATGTTGATCAGGTTCACCACCGGCTTGCCGCGGCTGTTGCGGCTGCCCACGGGAATTTCGTGCACCTTCAGCCAGTAGCACTGGCCGTCCCGGGTGAAGAACATCAGGTAGTCGTGGGTGTTGGCCAGGAACAGGTGCTCCACCCAGTCCTCTTCCTTGGTCTTCATCCCCTCGATCCCACGCCCGCCGCGCGCCTGGGCGCGGTAGGTGTCGGAGGGCACGCGCTTGATGTAGCCCGTGTGGCTGACGGTGATCACCATCTCCTCGTCGGGGATCAAATCCTCGATGGAGAGGCTGGACGCATCGCCCAGGATTTCGGTGCGCCGCTCGTCGCCGAACTTGTCGGCCACCTCGATCAGCTCGTCCTTGATGATGGACTTGCGCCGCTCGACGTTGCCCAGGATGTCCTCGAGGTCCGCGATGGTGGCGCGCACCTCGCCCAGCTCGGCCTCCAGCTGCTCGATCTCCAGCCCGGTCAGGCGCGCCAGCCGCATGTTGAGGATAGCGTCGCTCTGCCGCTCCGACAGCGCGAACCGCGTCCGCAGCGCTACGCCCGCCTCGCCGGTCGTCTCGGAGCCGCGGATGATGGCGATCACCTCGTCGATGTGGTCGACGGCGATCTTGAGGCCCTCCAGGATGTGCTCGCGCTCGCGCGCCTTGCGAAGCTCGAACTCGGCCCGGCGGCGCACCACGGTGTGCCGGTGCTGCACGAAGTGCTGAAGCATCTCGCGCAGCCCCATGATCTTGGGCACGCCCCCCGCCAGCGCCAGCATGATGATGCCGAAGGTGCTCTGCAGCTGCGTGTGCTTGTACAGCTGGTTGAGCACGATGTGGGGAATGGCGTCGCGCTTGAGCTCGATGACCACGCGGATGTGGCGGTCGCTCTCGTCGCGCAGGTCGGCGATCCCTTCGATCTTCTTGTCGCGCACCAGCTCGGCGATGTGCTCGATCACCCGCGACTTGTTCACCTGGAAGGGCACCTCGGTGATGACGATGCGCTCGCGGCCGCCTTCCTTTTCCTCGATCTCGGCGCGCGCGCGAAGCACCACGCGGCCGCGGCCGTGCTCGTACGCGCCGCGGAAGCCGTCGCGTCCGTAGATCACGCCGCCGGTGGGAAAGTCGGGCCCCCGCACGAACTGGTGAAGGTCTTCCCAGGTGGCGTCGGGGTTGTCGATCAGGTGCACGCAGGCGTTGACCACCTCGCGCAGGTTGTGCGGCGGGATGTTGGTGGCCATGCCCACGGCGATGCCGCTGGAGCCGTTGACCAGGAGGTTGGGGAACTTCGCCGGGAGGACTTTCGGCTCCATGAGCCGGTCGTCGTAGTTCGGCGAAAAGTCGACCGTTTCCTTGTCGATGTCGGCCAGCAGCTCCATCGCCAGTGGCGCCAGGCGCGACTCGGTGTAGCGGTAGGCCGCTGCCGCGTCGCCGTCGATGCTGCCGAAGTTGCCCTGCCCGTCCACCAGCGGATAGCGCAGCGAAAAGTCCTGCACCATGCGCACGAGGGCGTCGTACACCGAGGAGTCGCCGTGCGGGTGGTACTTGCCCAGCACGTCGCCCACCACCGTCGCGCACTTCTTGTAGGCGCGGGTGGGGATGAGCCCCGCCTCCTGCATGGCGAACAGGATGCGCCGGTGCACCGGCTTGAGGCCGTCGCGCACGTCGGGGAGCGCGCGCTGCACGATGACGCTCATCGAGTAGTCGATGAACGACTCGCGCATTTCCTGCTCGATCAGCCGGGGCAGGATGCGCGAAACGGGAAGTCCCGGGACCATGACCGGCTCGTCGCCGTCCTGGTCGGGCGTCTCTGGCGTGAAGTCGTCGGACATCTGGGCGTGTGGAACGGTCTGGAAAGCGTTGCCTGACGCGCACTTGGGCGCTCGGGGGATGATACCCCGGCGAGGCCGTCCGGTGCCCCGGGCAGAGGGGGGCCGAGAAGGTCATCAACGTACGCTTTGGGGCTGCTTTCCGCCAGTGCGCGCGCATGCCTGCGCGTACGGTCGCGCGTACGTGCGCGAGGGGAGCGTGCAGGCGGGGCGGGGGATGGGTGCCCGGGGGGAGTGCCGGAGTAGGCTGGGGCTGCTGGGGCGAATGAATTCGCGGCAACAACCACACGAAGTCCGCCTGCGCGGACTGCAAGCTGTCGTGCAGCCTCATCTGTCGTAGGCGCCCGGGCAGCCGGTGAAGGCCGGCTCTACCCCTCGCGCTATCGAAGCCCCGAACGCCGGCTAGCGGCCGTGTCGGGGCTTGCCGCTCTTCCAGCCACGGGTTCACCGGCCCGAGGGGCCGTCGGTACGAGAACGCCCCCGCCGACACCAGGGTCTGCGGGGGCGCGTCTTCGAGGAGCTTCCGGACTTACGGGTCCGAGCGCTTCGGCGCGGGCCCTCCCATGATATCTATGCCGTCGTTCTGACGGAGCGCGTCGAGCAGTTCGGGAGTGAGCGACGCAAAGAAGTTCGGCTGGCTTCGCATGCGCCCGCGCGCTTCTTCGAGCCATGCAGCGTCGGCGGCATCGCGAGCACGTCGCAGGCGTGCGAAGAGCCCGCGCGGGGCGGAGTGTTCGGGAGCAGGCATGCTCATTGGCAATCTCAGGGTCCCCATACGATCTCCTGTTCACAATGTAGCGGGAGCCCGGCTTTCCACACAACCCGAAATCCCAACCGCTCGTACATCCCCACCAACGCCGGGTCAGGGCGGGTGAGCCGGATCTGTCGCGCCCCAAACCCGCTGCCGTAGTTGCGCGCGGCTACGATGGCCAGCATCGCAACCTGACCTCGCAAAGGAACCGGCGGTGGCTCAGGCCGCCGCTCCATTCGGCTCACCGTCACGGTGAGGCGTCGGCCGCCCGTGCGCCGCGGGGACAGGTGCCCCAGCGCCAGCCCGCAGAGATCGTCGCCATACCAGATCGCGAGGGGCATGATGGCTGGGCGGTGCGGCAACCGCTCCACGAGCCGCGGCCAGTCCCAGCCACCCGCGCCGGACGGATGGGGGCTCGTCCAGGTCTCGCGCCAGGCCTGCAGCGCCCGATGGTCGATGTCGGCGAGCCGCAGCGCCGGACCGCAGATTCCCGCGGCCAGGGCAGCGTCCCGCGTAATGGCGTACGCTTCGTGGCGGACGGTCGCATGTCGCTCCCGTGCTCGCCGATATGTCTCGATCACCGTGTGCTTCCCGCTCCACAGGCTGCGTCCCGTGGCTCTCCCCGCATCCCATGGCGCGGGTTCGAGCGCCGGCACGTACAGCCCTCGGATCAGGAGGAACCGCCCTGTCCACAATGTAAACGTGAGCAGAGTGAGCACGCAAGCCCCACGAACAGCGCCCCCGCGGACACCAGGGTCCGCGAGGGCGCTTCCATCTACTTCGTGAGCGTGATGCGGTTACTCTCCGCGCTCACGGCCCCCCGTTCACGGCTGCCGGTACGTTCTTACGTTCTCGTCGAGCGTGCGGTACCGTTCGCGCAGCTGCGTCTCGCGGCTGACCAGCTGCACCTCCTGCCCGCGGATGATCACGTGCTCCACGCGGGTGAGAAGCTCGAAGGGGTCGCCGCTCCACACGACCACGTTCGCCACCTTCCCCGCCTCCAGCGAGCCGTACCGGTCCGCCACGCCCCAGATCTGCGCCGGATACAGAGTCACGGCACGGAACGCCTCCGCCCACGGAAGGCCGTACGCCACCGCGTTCCCGGCCTCCTGGCGGATGGTGTACGCCCGCCACGTTTCGCCGCTGGTGAGCGCCACCTGCACTCCCGCCCGGCGCAGGCGCGCGGCGTTCTCGTAGGTGGCGCCCAGCGACTCGAAGCTCCCGGGAAGGTTGTTGAGCACCTTCACCAGCACCGGCACGCGCGCCCGCGCCAGCTCGTCGGCCACCATCCACGCCTCGGTGCCGCCCGTGATGATCAGCCGCAGGTCGTACTCGCGCGCAATGCGCAGCGCGAGCTGGATGTCGCTGGCGCGGTGCGCCTCCACCACCAGCGGCTCCCGCCCCGCGAGCACCGGCTGCAGCGCCTCCATGTCCAGGCGGCTCACCGAGAACTCGCGCGTTTCGCCCCGCTCGAAGCTCTGGCGGTTGCGCGCGTAGGCCCGGGCATCTTCCAGCACCTCGCGCAGCCGCATGGAGATGGCGGCGCGGGGCCCACCCACCGCACCCCGGGCGTTCTCGCTCAGGCTGGCGTACATTCCGATGGGCGAAACTACCGTCATGTCTTCCACGCGGTTGCCCGCCAGGTCGATCATGGCGCCCTGCCCGGAGATCAGGCTTCCCGACGGCCGCGTGATCGCCGTGGTGACGCCCATGATCCGCACGATGGGAATCACCATGCTCCGCGGGTTCAGTCCCTCGGTCACGGTGAAGGCGGCCTGCACCTGGTCGTCGCTGTCGCGGCGCGAGGTGACGTCCTGGATTTCCGCGTCGTTGCTCTCGGCGATGGAGCTGACCTCGCCGATCCCCATGGTGGTGCTGCTCTCGATGAGCCCCGGCGTCACCCACTTGCCCGTGGCGTCGATCCGGCGCGCGCCCGCGGGAATGGCGACGTTGGCGCCCACGGCGGTGATCCGCCCGTCCTGGATGACCACGGTGCCGCCGCGGATGGGCGTTCCGTCGGCCGTGTACACGTCGCCGCCCACGATGGCGATGGCCTGTGCCGCGGCCGGGGCGGCGGCGAAGCAGAGCGCCGCCGCGGAGAGAAGAATGCGGTTCATCGTACGGCCTCCGCGGGGAAGAGCCCAACCTCGAAGTCGGTGCGGGGCTGGCGGTTGGGGTTCATTCGGTCGTACAGCAGGGCGCCGTCGATGAACACCTGGTCCGCCCGCGCGTAGACGCTGAACGGGTTGTGGCTCCAGATCACCACGTCGGCCTGCTTTCCCGCCTCCAGCGTGCCCACCTGCTGGTGGATGCCGAGCGCCCACGCGGCGTTGGCCGTGATCCAGCGCAGCGCGTCGTTCTCGCTGATCTCGATCCCCATCTCGCGGCCGGCCTCGAGCGCCTTTGCCGCCTCCTGGTTCAGCTTCTGGATCCCCGTGGGGTCGTCGGAGTGGACGATGGCGATGCCGCCCGCCTGGTGCAGCATGGCGACGTTGGCGCGCGTGAAGTCCAGCGCCTCCATCTTGAAGCCGCCCCAGTCTGCCCACAGCGAGCCGCTGATGCTGTCGCGCGCCATCAGGTCGCGCACCTTGTACGCCTCCACCCCGTGATGGAAGGAGCGGATGCGGTAGCCGAACTCGCGCGCGATGTCGATCATCTGCGCCATCTCGTCGCCGCGGTAGCAGTGGTTGTGCACCAGGATCTCTCCCCGCAGCACCCCCGCCAGCGTTTCCAGCTCCAGGTCGCGCGTCGGGGCGCTTCCGCCGCCGCCACCGCTGCCGGAGTTCCCGCCGCTCGCGGAGCTCCCGCCCCCGTTGCCAGCCGCGTCCATGCGACGCCTGTAGTCCTGCGCGCGGATCCACGCGCTCCGGAAGCCCGCGACGTTGCCCATGCGGGTGGCCGGGCCGCCGCGTTGCCCGTAGACGCGCTTGGGATTTTCGCCGCACGCCATCTTCAGCCCGTACGGCGCGCCGGGAAACTTCATTCCCTGCGCGGTACGGCTGGGCACGTTCTTCAGCGTTACGCTGCGCCCGCCGAAGAGGTTGGCGCTGCCGGGAAGGATCTGCATGGAGGTGACGCCGCCCTCCAGCGCGCGGGTGAAGCCGGGGTCGTGCGGCCACACCGAGTGCTCGGCCCACACCTCGGCGGTGTTGGGGCTGGTGGCCTCGTTGCCGTCGCTGTGCGCCTGCACGCCGGGGCTGGCGTACACGCCCAGGTGCGAGTGGGTATCGATGACCCCGGGCGTCACGAACCGGCCCGTGGCGTCCAGCACCACCGCCTCGGCCGGCGCCTGCAGGGCGGTGCCCACGGCGGCGATGCGCCCATCCACCATCAGCACTTCGCCGTTGGGGATGACCTGCCCGGCGGCCGTCATCACCGTGCCGCCCCGGATCAGCGTGGGCCGGGAGGCCAGGGGGCGGTAGGTGGACGGGAAGGGATCACTGGACTGCCGCTGCGCCGCGTCGGGCGCGGGCCCCTGCGCGGGGCGCGCGGCCGTGCCTCGCGCGCAGCCGGCCAGGGCCGCCAGCGCGAGCGCCGACAACACACGCTTCATCTGGGCTTCTCCGTTCGATGGAAGGAGGCGCGGCACACGTTCATGTTTTTTAGCACGGCAAAAGCCGATCGTGGGCCGCGGGAACGTCCCGGCCATTGTAGGCCCGCCGGGGCAGAGCCGGCAAGGGCGCCAAGCTACGGGGCTTGCCAGGACCGGGGGCACGGGATATCGTCCCGCTACTCTGGTTGATAATGATTCTCAATCCGCTGCTCGCCTACTCGTGGGCGAGTGGCAGACTTGTACGTCGTACGAACTCGAAGGCGGCTCTCGCGATGCGGCAGTTTCGAAACGTGATCTTCTGGGCCCACCTGCTCACGGCCATCCCCGCCGCCCTCGTGGTGCTGGTGATGTCCGTCACGGGAGTGCTGCTGACCTACCAGCGGGAGCTGACTGCCTGGGCCGATATCCGCGGGCTGAACGGGTCGCCCCCGGCGGCGGGTGCCGCGCGCCTGCCGGCGGACGTGCTGATGCAGCGGGTCACGGCGGCGGAGAAGGGAAAGCCCACCACCCTGCGCTGGCACGCGGGCCCCGAGCGTCCCGTGGAGGTGGCGTTCGGCCGCGAGAAGACGGTCTTCGTGAACGCGTACACGGGGCAGGTGCTGAGCGCCGGCTCGCGCGGCGTCCGCGGCTTCTTCCGCACCGTCGTGGCGTGGCACCGCTGGCTGGGCGCGCAGGGCGAGGGGCCGGCGCGCGACCGTGGCAAGGCCGTGACGGGCGCCGCCAACCTCATGTTCCTCTTCCTCGTGGTCAGCGGCTTCTACCTCTGGTGGCCGCGCAACTGGAACGCGACCGCGCTGCGCAACGTGCTGGTGTTCCGGCGCGGGCTGCCGGGCAAGGCGCGCGACTTCAACTGGCACAACGTCATCGGGTTCTGGTCTGCCGTGCCGCTGTTCCTGATCGTCCTTTCCGGCGTGGTCATCTCGTACCGCTGGGCGGGCGACCTGGTGTACCGCGCCGTGGGCGAGGCGCCCCCGCCCCCCACGGGCGGCGGTGCGTCGGCTGGCGCCCGCGGCGGCAAAGGCGATGCCCCCACCCTGACGGGGATGGAGGCGCTGCGCGTCCGTGTCGAGCGGCAGGTGGACGGCTGGCGCAGCATCACCCTGCAGATCCCTTCGGAGGCCGATAAGCCCGTCGCGTTCACCATCGACCGCGGCGACGGCGGGCAGCCGCAGAAGCGTGCGAGCCTGTCGCTCTCCGCCACGGGCGAGGTGGAGAAGTGGGAGCCCTTCGCCGCGAGCACCCGGGGGCGCCAGGTGCGCAGCTTCCTTCGCTTCGCCCACACGGGCGAGGTGGCGGGGCTTGCGGGACAGACGGTGGCCGGGCTGGTGTCGCTGGGTGCCGCGCTGCTGGTGTGGACGGGCCTTTCCCTCTCGCTCCGCCGCTTCCGCGCCTGGCGCGGCCGCCGGCGCGAGCGCCCCGTGCCCGGCCCGGACTCGCCCGGAGACAGCGCCCGTCCCCGTGGGAGGACGCCCCGGGCGCTGATACAGGTGCAGGAGCCGGAAACATCCGCGTAGTTCCTAAGTTTTTGCGAATCATCGACTTGGCATCTGCATTGCCCTCTGTGGCACCCGAGATTCGGACGCACGACACCGAACATTGGAGCCAAGCAGATGAAGACGATGAAATTTTCCCTTCCCCTCACGTTGGCGCTCGCCGCCGTCCTTTCGGCCTCGCCGGCGGACGCGCAGAAGGGCGGGAACGGCAACGGACGCGGGCAGGGCCAGGAGCAGCGCGACCGTGATCGCGACCGTGACGACGACGACCGGTATGATCGCGACGACGACCGTGACGAGCGCCGGGCGCGCGACCGCCGGGACACCCGCGACGAGCCGCGCTTCGAGCGCCGCAGCGATCGCAGGGTGCCGCCGGGCTGGTGCCAGGGCCGCGGCAACCCGCACAACACGGCCGCCAACTGCCGGTACAACAGCGGTTCGTCGGCTTGGGAGCGGTTGGACAGCCGCACCGGGCGGTACGAGACGCGCGACCAGTACGAGCGCCGCACGCGCGACAGCCGCTACGGCGGCACCAGCGGCTCGTATGAAGAGGCGCACCGCGAATTCCACTACTCGCACGACCGCCAGTGCCGCGAGCGCGCCTCGCAGCGTCCGCTGGACATCCGCTGGCAGGTGCAGGTTCGCAGCGAGTGCAAGGCCGCCCACGACGAGTTCCACCGCCGCTGGGGCACGGCGCACCGGTAACGGCAGTGTGAAAGTCCCTGATTGAAGACAGTTTCACGCAGAGGACGCGGAGGGAACGGAGAGGACGCAGAGGGCAGCTACGGCCCCTCTGCGTCCTCTCTGTCTTCTCTGCGCCCTCTTCGTGAAACTGTTTCTTGTTCGTTTCAATCCCGGGCCAAGTCGGGCGACGGGTTGGTTGCCTGCGCGTTTAAACGGTATTATATTACGACTTATCTCGGCTTAACGCCATTAATCGATAATATGATACCAGTTATTCTGCAGACCCCAGCCGAGGTCGCCCTGACGGTGGCCGCACGCGCTCGGGCACTCCGGCTGGCGCGCGGCTGGACGCAGCAGGAGTTGGCGGAGCGGGCCGGCGTGGCGGTAGACACGCTGCGCCGGTTCGAGCGCACGGGCAAGATCGCGCTCGAGCGCCTGCTGATGATCGCCAAGGTGCTCGACGCCACCGAGCCGTTCGGCGCGTTGTTCGCCCCGCCACCCGCGCGGACGCTCGCGGAGCTGGAGCGCGCGTCGGGTCCGGGGCGGGTACGTGCCCGCAAGCCGCGGAGGCCCACGTGACCGCGCTGGAGGTGCGCCTGGCCGACGCCCGCGACGTACGCGTGGGCCGGCTGGTACCGCACGGCCGCGTTGTGGCGTTCGAGTACGAGCCCGCCTTCCTGGAAACCGGGCTCCAGCTTTCCCCGCTGCACCTGCCGTTGCGCCCGGGCGTCTTCGAGGCGCCGGCCACGCCGTTCTCCGGCCTTCACGGCGTCTTCAACGACTCGCTTCCTGACGGGTGGGGCCTGCTGCTGATGGACCGCGCTTTCCGCCAGCGCGGGATCACCCGCGAAGCCATCACCGCCGCCGACCGCCTGAGCTACCTGGGCCGCCGCGGGATGGGCGCGCTGACGTACCATCCCGAAACCGGCCCGGATGACGACGGCCGTGCGGTGGACCTGGCCGAGCTTGCCGCGCAGTCGGAGCGGCTGCTGGAGGGAAGCGGCGAAGAGGTGCTTCCCGAACTGATGCGCGCGGGCGGCTCGCCCGGCGGTGCGCGCCCCAAGGTGGTGGTCGCCTACCGCGAGCGCGACGGGTCCATCGTGTCGGGAAGTGACGAGGTGCCGGAAGGCTGCCGCGCGTACATCGTGAAGTTCGGCTCGCGCGAGGATCCGCCCGACGCCGGCGCCATCGAGCTCGCCTACGCCGCCATGGCGCGGGCCGCGGGCATCGACGTGCCGCCGGCTCGCCTGTTCGAAACGCGCGATGGAGGGCGGTTCTTCGGCGCCGAGCGTTTCGACCGGCCGGATGGCGAGCGGCGGCACGTCCATACGCTCGCCGGCCTGCTGAACGCCGACTACCGCCTCCCCAGTTTGGACTACGAGGGCTACCTGCGCACTGCGTGGGCGCTGACGAACAGCCACGGAGCCGTGAAGGCGGCGTTCCGGCGGATGGTGTTCAACGTGCTGGCCCACAACCGCGACGACCACGCGAAGAACTTCGCCTTCCTCATGCAGCCGGATGGAACGTGGGAGCTGACGCCGGCCTACGACCTCACCTTCAGCGGCGGACCGGGCGGGGAGCATACGATGGCGGTCGCGGGCGAAGGCCGCGCGCCGGGAGCCCGCGAGTTCGAGCAGGTCGCCGCCCGCATGAGCATCCCGCCGCGCGAATCGAAGCAGATCCAGGATGAAGTCGCGGCCGCGGTCGCGGAGTGGCCGCGCTTCGCGGGCGAGGCGGGAGTCAGTCGCCCGTGGATCAAACGCATCCAGGAGCGGCTGAAAACCATCAGCGCCAACACCAATGCTGAGGTGACTCCCTCCAAAACAGTTTCACGCAGAGGACGCAGAGGAAAATGAGAGGACGCAGAGGCAGCACCGGCCCCTCTGCGTCCTCTCTGTCTTCTCTGCGCCCTCTGCGTGAAACTGAAGTTCGTTCGTTTCACTCCGAGGCCAGCAGGGGAGCCAGCCACTGCCCGGTCACGCTCTCCGTCACCGCGGCGATCTCCTCCGGGCGGCCCATCGCCACCACGTGCCCGCCGTCCGGACCCGCGCCGGGGCCCAGGTCCACGATCCAGTCCGCCGTCTTGATCACGTCCAGGTTGTGCTCGATCAGGATGACCGTGTGCCCCGCGTCGGCCAGGTCGCCGAGCACGCGCAGCAGCTTGCGAATGTCGTCCATGTGAAGCCCGGTGGTGGGCTCGTCCATGATGTACAGCTTGCGCCCGCCTCGCCGCGCGCCCATCGCCAACTCGCGCGCCACCTTGATGCGCTGCGCCTCGCCCCCGGAAAGCGTGGGCGCGGGCTGCCCCAGCCGCAGGTATCCCAGCCCCACCTGCTGAAGGTGCCAGAGGATTTCGCCCAGCCGGTCTTCGTGCAGGAAGAAGCGGATGGCCTCGTCCACCGTCATCTCCAGCACGTCGCGGATGGACCGGCCGCGGTACTTCACCTCCAGCACCTCGGCCTTGAACCTCGCGCCGCCGCAGATTTCGCAGGGAACGAAGACGTCGGCCATGAACACCATCTCCACCTGCACCTGCCCCTCGCCCTTGCACGCCTCGCAGCGCCCGCCCGCCACGTTGAACGAAAAGTGCCCGGGCCCGAACCCCAGCCGCTTCGCGTCAGGCAGGCTGGAGAAGATGCGGCGCACCTCGTCGTACGCCTTGATGTAGGTGACGGGGTTGGAGCGCGGCGTGCGGCCGATGGGTGACTGGTCCACCAGCACCACTTCGCGCAGCGTGCCCACGCCCTGCAGCCGCTCGTATCCGCCCACCGTCTCGCCCAAGTGCCGCTTGGCGCTCGTCTCCCCGCCGGACAGCTCCCGTTCCACCGCGCGAAAGAGAACGTCGTGCACCAGCGTGCTCTTTCCCGATCCCGACACCCCCGTCACCACGGTGATGGCGCCCAGGGGAAAGACGGCCGCGTCGCCCTTCAGGTTGTGTTCGCGCGCCCCCTCCAGCCGCAGCCGCAGCCCATCCACCGGCCGCCGGCGCGCGGGGATGGCGATGCTTTCCCGACCGGAGAGGTAGCGGCCCGTCAGCGTGTCGGCCGCCATCAGCTGCTCCAGCGTGCCCTGGAACATCAGCTCGCCGCCCAGCTCGCCGCTCCCCGGCCCCAGCTCCACCAGCCAGTCCGCCAGCCGCATGGCCTCGGGGTCGTGCTCCACCACGATGACGGTGTTGCCATGTTCGCGCAGCCGCACCAGCAGGCGAAGCAGCCGGTCGTTGTCCGCCGGGTGAAGGCCGACCGTGGGCTCGTCGAGCACGTACAGCGTGTCGACCAGGCGGCTCCCCAGTGCGTTGGACAGGGAGATGCGCTGCGCCTCACCGCCGGAGAGGGTGCGCGTCTGCCGGTCAAGCGTCAGGTACCCCAGCCCTACGTCCACCAGGAAACCGACCCGTGAGTCCAGCTCCTTGAGGATGGATTCGGCGATCTCGCGCTCCTGGCCGGTCAGCGGCGGCTGCGGGCAGTCGGGGTCGCCCGCGCGGCCGTGCAGCATGGCCGCCAGCCAGGGGCGCAGCCGGCCCAGGGGAAGGGCGGATACGTCGGCCACGGTGCGGTTGGCCACGCGCACCCGCAGCGCCTCGGGACGCAGCTTGGCACCGCCGCATACGGGGCAGTCCTGGCTGCTCTGGTACTGGCGCAGGAAGACGCGGATGTACTGCTTGTAGCGCTTTTCCTCCAGCGCCTCCAGGAACTGGAAGATGCCCTGGAAGCCGCGCGTGCCGTGCAGGATGGCGCGGCGGAACTCCTCCGGAAGCTCGCTCCACGGCGCGTCCATCGACACGCCCTGCCTGGCGGCGAAGTCCGCAAGCTTGCGGCGGCGGTCCTCGTAGCGCGGCTTGCTCCACGGGTCCACCGCGCCCTCGGCCAGCGAGCGCCCGGCGTTGGGAACGATCAGCGACTCGTCGTAGCGCAGCACCGCGCCGAAGCCCGTGCACTCCGGGCAGGAGCCGTACGGGTTGTTGAAGGAAAAGAGCTGGGGCGAGGGGGTGGCGAACTCGATCTGCGGGTGGTCCGGGCAGCGGAACCGCTCCGTGAAGCGCAGCGCCGGCGCCGCGAGGGGAACGACGACGGCCTCGCCCTCGCCCTCGGCGAAGGCCGTCTGCAGCGAGTCGGCCAGGCGCGCGACGTCGTCCGGGTCGGCTTTCAGCCGGTCGACGACCACGAGCAGCTCGCGCGACGCGGTGAGGTCGATCCCCTCGGGCAACTCGTCCAGGTGAAGCTCGCGCCCGTCCGCCAGCAGGCGCACGAAGCCCAGCGCGCGCAGGTTGTCGACCACCAGCGCGTGGGTGACGCGGGCGGAGAGCGGAAGGGGAAAGCACACCATCAGGCGGGTGCCGCCGGGGAGCGCCAGGATGGCGTCGGTGGCGGACTGCACGCTGTCGGGCTTCACCTCGCGCCCGCACGGCTGGTCCGGGTGCGGGCCGGGGCAGTAGGTGCGCCCCACGCGCGCCCACAGCAGGCGAAGGTAGTCGTACACCTCCGTGGCCGTGCCCACGGTGCTGCGGCTGGTCTTGGTGGGGTTGCGCTGCTCGATGGCCACGGCGGGCGAAATGCCCTCCACCCGGTCCACGTCCGGCTTTTCCATCCGGTCGAGGAACTGCTTGGCGTACGTGGATAGCGATTCCACGTACCGCCGCTGCCCCTCGGCGTAGACGGTGTCGAAGGCCAGCGACGACTTTCCCGAACCTGACGGCCCCGTGACGACCACGACGGCGCGCCGGGGGATGTCGAGGTCCAGGTTCTTGAGGTTGTGCTGCCGGGCCCCGCGAATGACGATGCGATCCTTCATATTCCCGAAAACATACCGAACTCGCCAGCCGTGCGCAAAGTGCACGGATCAGCAGGGTTTCCGGGGCACGAACCGCGCCCTTCGTCCCACGTTCCGGGCTTGAAGCACGACCGCCCCCGGCGTGACGCCGGGGGCGGTCGTATTCTCGCTGAGCCGGGAGCGGTCAGTCCGCCGCGCGCTCGATGATGATGAACTGCACCTCGTCGCGGCTCACGTCGCCACCACCCGCAGAGGTTGCTCTCGATGATGCGCGGCGGGTAGCGATCGGGCTCGTCCCTCGCGGGTCAGGGCCGCCGGGCGTCGAGCAGCGTGCGCACCTGGGCCAGGATGGCCTGCGGCGAGAAGGGCTTCTGCAGGAAGTGGGTATCGGCCGTGCGGATTCCCCGGCGCAGGATGTCGTCGTCGGTGTACCCCGACATGTACAGCACGGGCACCCCGCCCGCGATCCCCGAGATCTCGGCGGCCGCGGCCGGCCCGCTGCGCCCGGGCATCACCACGTCCGAGATCACCAGCTCGATGCGGTCGGCCTGCAGCCGGGCCAGCTCCAGCGCCTCGGAGCCGTCGCGCGCCTCCAGCACGGTGTAGCCGTGGCGGGTGAGCACGCGGCGCGTGAGGCTGCGCACCGCTTCCTCGTCCTCGATCAGGAGCACGGTCTCGCTGCCGGTGGGCGACAGGGCCTCGGGCTCCGCCCCGGCCGGCTCCGGCGCGGCGCGGGCGGGCAGGTACACCCGGAACTCGGTGCCCTTG
>NZ_DATBNB010000014.1 GCF_036554565.1 Longimicrobium sp.
ATCCCCAAGTGGTGATAGCTACTGGCTATGCCCGGACGATTCCCCGACGCTTCTTCGATCGCCAGACTCTTGCGGTACCACGACTCCGCTTCATCTAGCCGCCCGCGTCGATGCTCGACCATCCCCAGTTGGTGGTAATACACCGCCAAGCTGTTTTGAACATCAGGATCGGTTTCTTCCAGCGGGGCGATGACCCTGCGATACATCTGCTCAGCCGCATCCAACCGGCCGTGCTGCGCTTCGCGATTTGCTAAATCGCCTAACAGGAATCGCCAAAGCGAGACGAGCGTTGTGTCGCTACCATCACGCGGTCCGCCCTCGACGTCACTGACTCGGGCCAGCCAGTGGCTCCTTAAGTGATCCGCCTCTTTCCAGCGTCCCAGCATCGGCCACAAGTCCAATAGCAGTTCCAGCATGGGGAAGGCTCCCGCCCACTCGGCCGCCCGCTCCGCCCAATCCAGAGCCTTCCGAAGACTGCCCTCGTCAACCATGGCATACACTAGCGCCCATTGCGCGCGGCCTTCTTCATGCAGCGCCTTGCTGTACCCGGCCGCTGTGGATGCCCAATACCAGACGTAGTGCCGTTCTAGCGCTGTTGTGGCGTCTGTGTTGCTCTCCCGGCGCCAGAGGTCCTCAAGGGTTCTCTGCACCCCCGGTACGATCTCCCACACCTGTGCTAGCTCTTCGCTAGCCACGATCAGTCCTAGCCGACGAGCCTCCGAGAGCACCCGGCGTAGCACTGTTTCGGTGCGCTCGGCCATAATCCCAGCGGGAAATGACTTGTGCAGCACCAACCCCAAGAAATCACTCTCGTGGAAACGCCCGACGAATAGCCCGAGCATTCCGAGCGCCCGCCGCCGTTCGACAGGCACAGCTTCCAGCGCCCCCGCGAACGCTGCCTCTAAGCTCCCGGCCCGCGCGCCCGCTTCCGAGGCTGGGATTTCCATCCGCTCGGCCTGGCCTCGTATGCTTGCAAGCACGCTCTCGACGGTGCGCTCCTGGAGACCGTACGCGGCAACCCGGGTTGCTAACGGGTGCCCGGCTAATTCCTGCACTACTTCATCAACGACTGCTCGGCGTGCCTCGTCTGCCAATGTCTCGCGCAGCCTCCGGTCGGCGGCGTAGACCTCGGCATACCGATGCAGCATCTCCACCCGGTGCAGCCCCTGGACTCCTCGCAGTGTGAACCTGCGCACCGTATCCCCAAGCAACTCTATTTCCTCGCGCCGTGAGGTGAGGACAACGCGCAAGCTCGGGCCGTCTAGCGCTGCGAGCAGCCCCCGAAAGTGCGTCCGGTCATCATCGGTGTACGGGCCCGCGCCGGGCTCAGGGTAGCCGGCGAGAGTCTCCAAGTTGTCGAACAGGATCAGCCGCGACGTTCCTGTGTCACCCGCCAAGACACTCGCTAAGCGCTGCAGCCGGTCTCCCAAGGGTGTGTGCGCCCACTGCGGCGTGCGGAAGCGTGGAATCGTGAACGGACGCGCATGCTCCACTTCCGCTTGGAGCTCCTGAGACAACACCTCCAGAGACGGAGCATGGCGGAAGCTGAAGCTCAGGATCCGGTCCGCGCCCCGAGTGCTCTGCCGCCATTGCAGCAGGTGCTCCATAAGTGTTGTCTTACCGATGCCGCCTGGCCCGAAGAGCAGGACGCGGGAAGACTGATCCACCGCCCGGTCTACCACGTACAGGTCTCCGTCACGCCCGACGAACACCCCCTGCAGGGCCGACGACCTGTGCTCACCGCCGGCGAAGAGCAGCGCGTCCAAGTCGTCCTCAGCGGTGTTCAGGGGGGTACGCCGCTGGAAGGGAGCGACATTCTCCCGGAGGTACAGTACCGGGATAGCCCAATCCAGCGGTCCGTATTGCTGGCCTGTCTCGATAGCCCGACGTGCACGCTGGCATGCAACCGTAAGTGTCTCCCCTCGTGCGAGTTCCGTGTAAAAGCGGTCGAAGAAGGTTACCGCGGAACTCACGCGCACGCTCGCGCCCATTGCCACCACGCCCACTGCGCCCGTATCCACGAGCGCGCGTGCGACGGAACTGGTGTCCCGCTCCTCCCGTGTTAAGCTGGTTCCTTGCACGGCGGATTGGCAGGCGTTCAGCGCGAAGAGAGGCACGCCCGAGCGCGCCAAGACCCGGCCGATTCGCTCTGCCTCCACGAGCCCATCTTCAAAGGCCAGCCGGCCCGCGACTCCGTGTCCGTCGTAGTGCACCAAGTCCCACGCTTCGCGTTCCACCATCTGCTCGAAAGCCGGGAACGTCCCCGGACGCACCAGTGTCACCTCAGCGCGGCCATGCAGGCGATTGAGCAACTTGGCGGCGATGGCTCGGTACGGTACGTCGGCTTCGGCATCGGGGCGGCTGACTACCAAGAGCACTTTCAGCACGCCCGTGCCGCCTCGGTGGAGTTGCGGCCGCCGCACGTTCTCGCGTCGACGCGCAATACCGGCGGCCGACGTCCCAAGATCCAGTCCCTCTGGTGTGCGCGCCAGTTCCCA
>NZ_DATBNB010000015.1 GCF_036554565.1 Longimicrobium sp.
CCGGTCGTTCACCTGCTTGAAGCGGTCGACGTCCAGCATCACCACCGAGAACGGCTCGCTGTAGCGAAGCGCGCGCTGCACCTGTTGCTCCACGAGGGCCACCAGGTGGCGGCGGTTGTACGCGCCGCTCAGCGGGTCGACGATCGACAGCCGCCGCATCTCTTCCCGCGCGACACGAAGCTGCACCACCAGCCGCAGTTCCAGCGTCACGAACAGCGGCGCGCACAACGCCGGCACCAGGACCGACAGCGCCATCGCCGTCGCGTTCATCCCCCCGAACCACAGCACCATCATCACCGCCGTCGCCGCCACGGACGCCGCGATGGAGGCTACGACGACGATGATCCCCGTCATCAGGGTACCGAAGCGGTCGAGCAGGCGCGAGAGGATCATGAAGCGCAGCTGGGGACGATGGAAAGGGACGGCGGCCGGGTCACGCGCGAGGCGGACGCGACTGCATCAAATGTTGCTTCCATGAGGGCGGGGAGGCAAGCAATATCTCCCGCCACGCTTCATCCGATGCGCATCGCCTCACGCGAAAAAGCACGGAGGCCGCGGAACGACCTCCTCCGCGACCTCCGTGCCCTCCCGTGCGAGACCCCGATCCGTCTACCAGCCGACGGGCTTGCCCGCGTTCTGGCGGTCCAGCCACTCCTTGAGCGGCGCGAAGTACTCGATCATCGCGCCCGCGTCCATCTGCCGCTCGCCGGTCATGACGAACAGCGTTTCCTGCCACGGCTGGCTCTGTCCGGCCTCCAGCATGCGCGCCAGCTTGGCGCCCGCCTGCTCGCTGCCGTAGAACGAGCACCGGTACAGCGGTCCCGTATGCCCCGACTCCCGGCAGAGCGAGCGGTAGAACTGGAACTGGAGGATGCGCGCCAGGAAGTACCGCATGTACGGCGTGTTGGCCGGAATGTGGTACTTGGCGCCCGGGTCGAAGTCCGCCTCGGAGCGAGCCACCGGCGCCGACACGCCCTGGTATCGGTTGCGCAGCTCCCACCACGCCGCGTTGTAGTTGGCGGGGGTGATCTGCCCCGAGAACACGCCCCACCGCCACTTGTCCACCATCAGGCCGAAGGGCAGGAACGCCACCTTGTCCATGGCCTGGCGCAGCAGCAGCGCCGTGTCGGCCGCGGGAGCGGGCACCTGGTCCAGCAGCCCCACCTGCTTCAGGTACGCGGGGGTGATGGAAAGCGCGATGGCGTCGCCAATGGCCTCGTGAAAGCCGTCGTGCGCACCGTTGCGGAACAGCTGCGGCTGCACGCGGTAGGCGCGCTGGTAGAAGTTGTGGCCCAGCTCGTGGTGGATGGTGACGAAGTCCTCGCCCGTGGGCTCGATGCACATCTTGATGCGCACGTCGTCCTCGTCGTTCACGTTCCACGCGGACGCATGGCACACGGCCTCGCGGTCGCGCGGCTGCGTGAGCATCGACCGCTCCCAGAAGGTCGCCGGCAGCGAGTCGAAGCCCAGCGAGGTGAAGAACCGCTCGCCGTACTGCGTCATGCCGCGGGCGTCCAGCCCCTTGCGGCGGATGAGCTCCGTCAGGTCGAAGCCGGCGCCCGCCGCGTTCCGGGGCGCCACCAGCGGGTAGATGTTCCCCCACTCCTGGGCCCACATGTTCCCCAGCAGGTGCGCGGGAATCATCCCGTTCGCCGGCACCACCTGCGCACCGTACTGCTCCACCAGCCGCGTGCGGACGTAGGCGTGAAGCGACTCATATAGCGGGCGCACCTGCTGCCAGAGGCGCTCAACCTCGGCCTCGAACTGGTCGGGCTGCATGTCGTAGCCCGCGCGCCACATGGCGCCGGTGTTGGGGTGCCCCAGCTCGCGCGCACCCTTGTTGGAAAGCTCCACGAAGCGCGAGTAGCGCTGGCGCATGGGCACGCCCACCGCGTGCCATCCCGCCCACACGTCGCGCAGCTCCTGCGGGTTGCGGCTGGTGGCCATGATGCGCGACGCCGCGCCGATGTCCAGGCACGTGCCCCCTGGGCGGCAGTACTGCCCGCGCCCGTAGTCGGCCTCCATCCCCACCGTCAGCCGGGTAAGCTCCGACGCCTCCTCGGGGTTCCCGGGCGGCGGCGCGACCAGGGCCAGCTTCAGCAGGTTCAGCTTGCGGCGCTGCGCGGCCGGAAGCTGCACGTCGTCAAAGCGCCGCGCGGCCAGCGCCCGGCGCTGGATGGCCACGTTCAGGTTCTTCTGCGCCTCGGCCGAAAGCGCCTCGGTGTCGCTGGTGATGTAGGTGGCGGCCACCCACCCCGCCTGGTTGGAGCGCAGCGACAGCTCGCGAAGCTCGGCCTCGCTCTCCGCGATGAAGGCAGCGGCCTGCTCGGGCGTGGCCGCGGCCGAGGCCGGAGCCGCCGCGGCGGGCGCTCCCGCCGGGGGAACGGCCGTCCCGGCGCAGGCGGCCGCGCCACCCGCCAGCACCACCGCGCCCAGACGGGCGAACAAGTTGTGTTGCATGCAGTTACGTCCTTGGGAGATGCGTATCTTCACTCGTGGAACGGTGGGTACAGTGCCACACGGGGCGAGGTTCCACAAGGGGCGGCGGAATGCGAAAAGGCCGGCCCCGCGCGTGCGGGGCCGGCCCTCTCGTCATCCCGGAAGAGTGACGTCAGCGGCGCAGGATCGACCAGCCGCTGAGCGCCGCGAACACGTCGGTGCCCGTGGGGCCCCAGAAGTCGAACACCTGCTGGGCCGGCGCCTCCTCCATGATCCACCGGGCGCCGTTCCACCTGTAGATGGTGCCGCCGGACCCGCCGACGTACACGTTGCTGGCCGACGTTCCCCACGCGGCGTACAGGAAGTTCCCGGTGGGCAGCTGGATCAGGCTCCACGACGCGCCATCGTAGTGGAACACCCTGCCGCCGGCGCCCACCACGTACACGTCGGTGGCGGACGAGCCCCACACGCCCCACATGTCCACGCTCTCCGGCAGCGTCACCTGTGACCACGCGGTGCCGTCGAAGTGAAGCAGCACGCCGCCGTCGCCCGTGGCGTACACGTCGGTGGCCGAGGTGCCCCACACGCGGCGAAGGAGCGTGGTGACGCCGGAGTTCATCGGCGTCCAGTTCCCCGCCTTGCCGCGCAGGATGGTTCCCCGGTCGCCCACCACGAACCAGTCGTTTGGCCCGGCGGCCCACACGCCCCAGAGGTAGATGTTGGGCGACGGCGTGTACCAGTTGCCCAGGGCCAGGGGGTAGACGCTCTGGCCGTCCCACTGCTCCTGGCGCCACACCTGCCCGTCGAAGTGCAGGATGCGCCCGGCCTGGCCCACGGCGTAGATGTCGTCGGCCGCGGTGCCGTAGATGTCGAGCGTGCCATGCCACTGCACGGTGTCGACGTTGCTCCACTCCACCCCGTCGAAGTGCAGCACGCTCGTCCAGTTGGCCGCGTAGACGTTGTTCACCGACGTGCCCCACACCGCCCAGTTGCCCTGGTCGTGGGCGGGCTCCATCAGGTGCCAGCGGTGGATCGGCTCGTCCACGATCAGCGCGGCGCTGCCGGTGATGGACCCGATCGTCGCGGTGATGGACGTGAAGCCCGTCTGGCTCCCCGTCGCCATGCCGTTCGCGTCCACGGTGCCCACGCTGGCGATGGTGGACGACCAGGTGACCGGCGCGCCGGCGATGACGTTGCCGTGCAGGTCGGTGACGGCCGCGGTGAACTGCTGGGTTTCGCCCGGCAGCACCGTCGCGGTCCCCGGTGTGACGATCACGGCCCCCGGGATCCCCGACTCGATGCGGAACTTCACGGCCAGCGTCTGCCCGTTCACCACGGCCACGTACCGGCTGCCGTCCACGCCGCGCGCCGCCGAACCGTTCGCCACCACGCGCACGTCGGCGTGGCCCAGCTCCACCGGTCCCACGCGCACGCGAACGCGGTACACCTGCGCCTCGCTCAGGGAGAACTGGCGGGTGTGCCAGTTGACGTGGTAGTGCGAGTCGGAAACCTTCACCGCCTCGCCGCCGGTGCCCCCTGCCCGCGTGTACTCGGCGACGGGAGAGGTGCAGGCGGTGCCCGACCACGCGCAGATGGTCACGGTGGGGTCGAGCCCGGCATCGAACGTCCCGGGCGCGCCGGGGTTCCGGGCCATCGGCGGCAGCCAGAAGAAGCCGGGGGTGCCGCCGTGCGCGGCGTCGGAGATGGAAGCCGCCGCCACGCCGGTCGGGGCAGCCGGGTTCTCCAGGTCGGCGCACGCGGCGCCAAGAAGCGCGAGCGCGGCAAATGCCACGCGGGTCTGCCAGCTCGTTGCGAGCCGGAATACGGGGGTGTCGGTCATGAGCGGGAGGGGGGCGAACGGATTTGCCGGCGCGGCGGGCCGGCGACGCCCTTCTTCGGTAGCCCAGCTGTCTCGGAGAGACCTGTGGCTTTGCGGACCGGCCTCGCGGCCGGGGTGCGTTTTCGGCGAGGTGGTGTTTGGCGAGCTATAAAGTAGGCTTGATTTTCCTAAACGCAAGTGTATTGATACGCAAAGGTGTTGCAGAAGCAGGGCTTGGCCCGGCGGCCGCCAATCCTGAAGCGCGTTTTGGGCCGGAACGTCTCTGCATCCCACCGGTCCCGCTGACGCCCCGTCGCCGGCATGGCGGACGCAGCCTCGGCTCGACGCGGACCACGCGCTCATCGTTGGACAAAAGAAAACGCAGAGAGCGTTTCGGCTCTCTGCGTTCACGCCTGCCCCGCGGCGGAAAGCTTCAGGGCGTGCTGTCCACGCGCACGGGGACGCTGGCGGTGTCGCCGAGGGCAGGCGCGCTCACCCGGCCCCGCTCCACGAGCGCCGAGTCGCGTGCGTCCAGCGCCTCCAGGTGGATGGTGGTGTCGACGGCCATCCCCATCCGCGCCGCCTCTTCGGGAGAAAGCGCCTTGGCCTCGGTCTGCACCTGCTGCGACGACAGCCCGTCTTCCCACTCCTTGTTGGTGGTATCCATCTTCGCCGGCCCTCCCGCCGCCTTGTCGCCACCCCTTCCGCACGCGGCCAGGAGCAACGCGGCGGCGAACGTGAGGGGCAAACGGCGGAACTCAGACATCGGCATGGTGGCGTCTCCGTAGGAACTCGGAAAAAGATCGATGGCGCGGCGGCCCGCGCTCAGGCGCGGGGGCCCGCCGCGTCCAGGAAGTCGCGGACCCGCTCCCACACCTCCAGCGCGCGCTCCCAGTGCGGAAGCCCGCCCGTGGGAAGGCCCACGACGGTCACGTTGGGGCGGCCGTCCAGCTCGGGAAGGCGGTCGTAGTTCTCCTGCCGGCGGTTCTCCACCGTGCCGTGGATCACCAGCAGCGGCTGCCGCAGCCGGCGGAAGGCGTCGGCGGAGTCGCGCGGGAACATCCGCCCGCTCAGGAAGTCGTCCAGCGGCAGGGCGGCCCCCTCCATCCGCGAGGTCTCGGCGGCGAAGTCCACGAACTCCTCCGGCACGCCGAACTCGGGGGTGAACAGGTTGTCGGCCGCGAACTGGTACAGCGACTCGGGCGTCGTCAGCCGGTCGTAGAACGCGCGCTGCACCCCGGGAAGGGTGAACAGCAGGCGCGACCAGATGCGCGGCAGGGCGCCCGGGTTCTTGCCCAGCCCCGAGGGCTCCAGCGCCACCAGGGCGTGCACCAGGTCCGGCCGGCGCCGCGCCACCTCGGCCGCATACGCGGCGCCCAGCGAAAGGGCCACCACGTCGGCCCCGCCCGCGGGTTTGACGACGCGCTCCAGGAAGTGCTCCAGCTGGTCTTCCATCAGCCCCGGCTCGTAGGCGATCTCCGGCCGGTCGCTGTGCCCGAAGCCCACCCACTCCAGCGCGAACAGCGGCCGGTCGGTGTAGCGGGCGAACGCGCGCACCATGGGCCGCATCTCGTGCGCCGACGCCACCGCGTTGATGGAATGCAGGAACACCACGGGCCGGCCCGTGCCCTCGCGCTGGTAGTAGGCGTAGAACACGTCGCCCCACGACACGTACTCCAGGGGCAGCCCCAGCGCGTTGGGCAGCTCCGTCACCGGCTTGCGGCGCGCCTTGCGGGCGCCCAGCAGGTACACCGCGTACGCGCCCAGCGCCGCCGCGCCCAGCCCGGCGGCCGCCTTGCGCCGCGTGCTCCCCAGCAGCGGCGTGCCCTTCGCTTCGTCCTGGCGCTCTTCCGGGCGCCCCTCGCGGCCCGTCTTGGGGCCCTCGTTCACGGCCATCCGCTCCTCTCGCGTTCGCTCCCCGCCAGCCCTTCCCGCCCCCCGTGCAAACCCCGTGCAAACGCCAAGGCCCGGCGACTCCGCCGGGCCCCTGCAGTTCTTCTTCGGTGGCCCGGCGCCGGTCGCGTCAGGGCGCCGGCGCCGCCGCCGCGGACGCCGCCACCGCGTCGCGGGGCGCGTTCAGCGACTGCCAGCCGCGGTCGGCCAGGTCCAGGATCCCCCAGCGCTGCCGCACCCCGGCGGCCGTCATCCCGCCGGGAAACACCTGCGCGCCGGCGGTGAAGAACAGCAGCACGATCAGCGCCGCCGCGGCCACTACGCCCGCCATGGCCGGACGAGGCAGCCGCGCGTGCGCGTGCTCGTCGGCGCCGCGCGCGGGGCGCATGTACATCACCACGATCACGCGCAGGTAGTAGAAGTACGAAACCAGCGACGCCAGCACCAGCACCACCGCCAGCGGCGTCAGGTTCTGCGGGGCCGACACCAGCGCGCGCAGGATGTACAGCTTGCCCAGGAACCCCGCCGTCAGCGGAAAGCCCGCCAGCGACAGCAGGAAGATGGAGAACACCGCCGCCAGCAGCGGCTTCTGGTGCGCCAGCCCGGAATAATCCTCCAGCGTCACCCGCTCGTCGGCGCCGCGCGCGTTGGCGATCACCACCCCGAAGGCGCCCGCCGTCATCAGCGTGTACACCAGCAGGTAGAAGAGGAAGGCGCCCGGCCCGCCGGAGTTGATGGCCAGCAGCGCCGCCAGCAGGTACCCCGCGTGGGCGATGGACGAATACGCCAGCATGCGCTTCACCGAGCCCTGCGTGGCCGCGATCAGGTTGCCCCCGACCATGGTGAGCATGGCGATGAAGAAGATGGGGATGGCCCAGTGCTCGTACCCGCCGGCGAAGCCCACCAGGAACACGCGGATGAACGCCGCGAACGCGGCCGCCTTCACCCCGGTGGCCATCAGCGCCGTCACCGGCGTGGGCGCGCCGTCGTAGGCGTCGGGGGTCCACATGTGGAAGGGCATGGCCGCCACCTTGAACCCGAAGCCCACCAGCAGCAGCGCCATCCCCGCCATCAGCATGGGCTCGTCGCGGTTGCCGGAGATGAGCAGCTGGTTCATCCGCGCGATGTTCGTGGTCCCCGTGGCGCCAAAGGTCAGCGCGATGCCGTACAGGAAGAACGCGCTGGTGAAGGCGCCCAGCAGGAAGTACTTCAGCGAGCCCTCGGTGGAGCGCGCGTCCAGGCGGTCGAAGCCCACCAGCACGTAGATGGCCACCGACATCACCTCCAGGCCGATGAACACCATCAGCAGGTCGGTGGCGCCGGCCATCAGCATCATCCCCAGCGTGGCGAACAGGATCAGCGCGTGGAACTCGCCGCGGTTGATCCCCCGCCGGTCCAGGTACCCCATCGACAGCAGCAGCGCCATCCCGGCCGCCAGCAGGCAGATGAAGTTCACGATCACCCGGAACGAGTCCAGCGCCACCATCCCGGCCTCCGAGCCGGCCTGGTGCCTCATCCGGTACAGCGCGATGTTGGCGATGGCCGTGAGCACCAGGCTGCCGATGGACAGCCAGGGAATGGCGCGGCTGGAGGGCTCGGAGCGGTTGCCCTTCTGGAACACGTCCACCAGCAGCACCGCCATCGCGCAGAGCGAAAGGACGATTTCCGGCAGCAGCGCCCAGAAGTAGTGGCCCTGGTTGGCCAGGTTCAGTTCCATCAATCGGCTCGGGCGCGGGTCAGCGGTTCGGTTCAGCGTCGAGGGCGGCGAAGCCGAAGGGCTCCACCACGGTCGACCGCTCGCTCATGTCCAGGATCATCTGCGCCGCGGGCTGCATGCGGTCGAGGACGGGCTTGGGATAGAAGCCCAGCCACAGGATCAGCGCCACCAGCGGCACCAGGATCGCCATCTCGCGCAGGTTCAGGTCCGGCAGACGGCGGTTGGCCGGCTTGTCGAGCGGGTTGAAGAGGATGCGCTGCACCATCGGCAGCATGTAGTACGCGGCGAAGATCACGCCGGTGCTGGCGATCAGCGCCATCCACGGCGCGCTGCGGAAGGTGCCCAGCAGCACCAGGAACTCCGAGAAGAACCCGGCCGTCCCCGGCAGCCCGATGGAGGCCATCGCCGCGAACACCAGCATCACAGCCAGCAGCGGCACGGTGGCCGCCAGCCCGCCGAAGTCCTCGATCTCGTAGCTGTGGCGCCGCTCGTACAGCATGCCCAGAAGGAAGAAGAGCATGGGCGTGGACAGGCCGTGGCCGATCATCACCAGCAGCGCGCCCTGCAGCCCCTGCAGGTTGAACGCGAAGATGCCCAGGATCACGAAGCCCAGGTGCGCCACCGAGGTGTACGCCACCAGCTTCTTGGCGTTGGGCTGCACCGCCGCCACCATCGCCGTGTAGATGATGCCCACCACCCCCAGCACCATCGCCCAGAAGACGGTGCGCGGGTCCGTGGCCGCGTCGGGGAACAGCGTCACGCCGAAGCGGATGAAGCCGTAGGTGCCCATCTTCAGCAGCACGCCCGCCAGGATCACCGAACCCGCCGTGGGCGCCTGCACGTGGGCGTGCGGCAGCCAGGTGTGGAACGGGAACACCGGCACCTTGATGGCGAACGCCAGCGCGAAGGCCAGGAACAGCAGGAACTGCTCGGCCTCGGTGGTGCGCACCGGCAGGAACGCGTAGTAGCTGAAGCTGGGCGGCGCGCCGCCGGCCTGCGCCCGCCACCACAGGTACAGGATGGCCACCAGCATCAGCAGCGAGCCGATGGTGGTGTACAGAAAGAACTTCACCGCCGCGTACACCCGCTCCTTGCCGCCCCACACGCCGATCAGGAAGTACATGGGGATCAGCATCATCTCCCAGAACATGTAGAACAGGAACATGTCCAGGGCCACGAACACGCCCACCACGCCCGACGTCAGCGTGAGCAGCGCGGGGTAGAAGGTGCGCTGGCGCTCGCGGATGTACGTCCACGAGCCCAGCACCATCAGCGGCAGCAGCAGCGTGGTCAGCAGCACCATGAACAGGCTAATGCCGTCCATTCCGATCTGGTAGCGGATGCCCCAGTCCGGGAACCACGCCGCGTTGGCGCAGTTCTGCATCAGGGGGATCACCTCCTCGCGCATACCCGGCCCCAGCAGCCCGCCCGAGCCCTTGAAGGTGCAGCGGCCGGCCGGGTTGAAGCTGAAGAACAGCGGCACCGAGGCGACGAACTCCAGGATCCCCGCCCCCAGCGCGACCATCCGCGCGTTCCGCTCGCCCGCCAGGTACGCGGCCAGCGCGCCCAGCACGGGGAACAGGATCAGGAAGGTGAGGATCCAGTGGCTCTGGTAGATCGATTCCATTTCCGTCTGCGCGTCAAAGGGCCATGAAGCTGCCCAGCACCACCAGCACACCCACGATCAGCACGAACGCGTAGGTGTTCACGTATCCGGTCTGGGCCCGGCCCATCCACAGCCCCAGCGCCTGCGCCATGCGGCCGAACCCGTCGACCATGCCGTCGATGCCTCGGTCGAAGCCCCACTGCAGGCGCGACAGGAAGTTCACCGGCTTCACCACCGTGCGGTCGTAGAACTCGTCCACGTACCACTTGTTGTAGAGCGCCTTCTGCAGCCCGCCCTCGTACGCCGGCTCCACGTCCGCCGTCCGCACGCGGTCGTTGCGCTTGCTCACCAGTGCCCAGGCCAGCGCCAGCCCGCCCAGGCCGATTGCGATGGCCAGGAAGATCGGCCACGCGGCGTGGTGCGGCTCCGCCGCGTTCGGCGCGTTCTCGCGCATCACCGTCTCCGAACCGGCGATCACCGGGTGAATCCAATGATGCAGCGTCGCATCGCCACCGATGGCCATGGCGTTGAACATCGGGCCAATCACCGGCACGTGGTCAAACACCTGCTTCTCGACGTTCAGCAGGCCGCCAACGGTCGACAGGAGCGCCAGCACGATCAGCGGCAGCGTCAGCGTCCAGTTTCCCTCGTGCAGGTGGCTGCGCTCCGTGTCCGTCCCGCGGAACCGGCCGAAGAAGGTGTAGATCATCATCCGGCCCATGTAGAAGGCCGTAATGAACGCCGTCAGGGTCAGGATGACGCCGATGGCCCACATCCAGGGCGTCGGATCCATCCCGATTTGGCTCATTCCCGCCGCGAGCGGGTTGGCGCCGTCCGCGCCCAGCCAGGCCGCGCCGATGATCTCGTCCTTGGAGAAGAAGCCGGCGAACGGCGGCACACCGGCGATGGCCAGCGTGGCGATGCCCATCGTGGCGAACGTGATCGGCAGGTGCCGCTTCAGCCCGCCCATGTTGCGCATGTCCTGCGCGTCGGCCGGGTTGTGCGTGGCGTGGAAAGCGCCGTGCATGGCGTGGATCACCGCGCCCGAGCCCAGGAAGAGGCAGGCCTTGAAGAAGGCGTGGGTCATCAGGTGGAACACGCCCGCCGTGTACGCGCCCATCCCCACCGCGGCGAACATGAAGCCCAGCTGCGACACGGTGGAATACGCCAGCACCTTCTTGATGTCCCACTGCTTCAGGCCGATGGTCGCCGCGAACAGTGCCGTCAGCGTGCCCACGACGGCCACAACCAGCGAGGCCCGGGGCGCCATGGTGAAGATCACCGACGAGCGGACGACCAGGTACACGCCGGCCGTCACCATCGTCGCCGCATGGATCAGCGCCGAGACCGGCGTGGGGCCGGCCATGGCGTCGGGGAGCCACACGTACAGCGGCAGCTGCGCGCTCTTGCCCGCGGCGCCCAGGAAGAAGAAGAGCGCGATCGCCGTCGCCACCGCCCCGCCGAACTCCAGCTCCGACGGCGCCCGCTGCATCACCTCGCTGAACGTGAGCGTGCCCACGTTCACGAACAGCAGGAACATGGCGATCAGGAACCCGAAGTCGCCGATGCGGTTGACGATGAACGCCTTCTTCCCCGCGTCGGCGTTCGCCTTTTCCTTGAACCAGAAGCCGATCAGCAGGTAGCTGCACAGGCCCACGCCCTCCCAGCCCACGAACATCAGCGGATAGGACGATCCCAGGACCAGGATCAGCATGAAGAAGATGAAGAGGTTCAGGTACGCCATGAAGCGCGGGTACCCGGGGTCCTCCTTCATGTAGCCGATGGAGAAGATGTGGATCAGCGAGCCCACGCCGGTGATGATCAGCGTCATCACCATCGAGAGCGGGTCCAGCAGCAGGTCGAACCCAACCTGCAGATCGCCGACGGGCATCCACTCCCAGCCCTTGATGTCTTCGAACGTCCCCGCCCCGCGCATGTTCATCCAGTTGAGCACGGCGATGGCGAACGCGGCCAGCAGCACGCCCGGCGCGATGAACGACGGCGCGACGTGCGTCCACGGCTTGGGGCCGTGGTGCCCGTGGTCGTCGTGCGCATCATGACCATGCGCATCATGGCCGTGCGCGTCGTGCGCATGGGCGTGATGCGCATGGTCGTCCGCATGGTCCGCCGGATTGGGACGCAGGCCGCTGTCCAGGTGCTCCTGCTCGCTGGGCGCGGCCGCGTGGGCGTGCGCCAGGGCCGGGGCGGCGGCGTGGGCGTGGTGCGCGTCGTGCCCGTGCGTGTCCCAGTACGGGTCGCCCACGGGGGGAACGGCGGGCAGCGCCTTGCGCGCGGCGTACAGCGCGATCAGGCCGTTGACCAGAAAGCCCAGCAGCGGCAGGGCCAGGATCAGCCAGGGCAGCACCGGGTGGAACGTGGCGCCGTGCGAGGCCGCTTCGGCGCCGTGCGCGGCGGCGGCGGCCGGCGCGCCGTGCGCCGCTTCGGCGGCTTGAAGGAGGAGCATCACCCCTACCACCGTAGCAGGCTGAAGTTCTTGATGTCCACCGACTCGCTGTGGCGGAAGACCGAGATGATGATGGCCAGCCCCACCGCGGCTTCGGCGGCGGCGACGGCGATCACGAAGAAGACGAACACCTGCCCCTGCACCCCGGCGTACGGCGAAAGCGACACGAAGGCCAGGTTCACGGCGTTGAGCATGAGCTCGATGCAGATGAACAGGACGATCGCGTTGCGGCGGATGACCACCCCCGCGACGCCGATGGAGAACAGGATGGCGCTGAGCGCCAGCGAGTACTGCAGCGGAACGTGCTCCACGTGCTCCTCAGATCTTTCTCTTGGCCAGCGCCACCGCGCCCACCACCGCGATCAGCAGCAGCATGGCCGTGGCCTGGAGCGGAACGACGTACTCCTGGTACATGGGAATGCCGATCAGCCCCACGGTGCCGCGCTCGGCCGTCTGCGCGGCCAGGGCGGCGTGCCCCACGTCGGCGCCCACGCCCGTGGGCGGAAGGCCGGTGAACATGCGGCCCAGCAGCGCGATCATCACCAGCGCGGCGCCCCCCGCCATGATCTTCCACCCGGTGCCGCGGATGTCCACCTCGTAGTCGTTGCCCAGGTTCAGCAGCATGATCACGAAGAGGAACAGCACCATGATGGCGCCGGCGTACACCAGGATCTGGACGATGCCGATGAAGAAGGCGCCCAGCAGGGTGTAGATGGCGGCCAGCGAGAAGAAGGTGCCGATCAGCCACAGGGCGCTCGACACGGGGTTCTTCCGCGAGATCACCATCACGGCCGAGCCGATGGCGCAGGCCGCGAAGAAGAAGAACAGGATCTGGGTCAGCATCTGGTATCCACGTTGTGCACCCTCATCCGGGGGCCCCGAACAACATCATCCATCCAACAGAATCGGTGCGCCTCGACAGAAGCAGGCGCGGTCCCACCCCGATTACCGTGCGCCTCGGCAGGACCAGGCGCCGTCCGCCTGCAGGGGCGGTTGAAACCGCGGCAACAACGGCCCAAAGTCCGCCTTCGCGGACTGCTTCCTCTGCATGGGTGCGCCTCGACAAACCCGGCGCACGCCCCTCGAGCATCGGTGCGCGTCGACAGAATGCGGCGCGGTCCCCCTCCAGCGGCGGTTGAAACCGCGGCTGGAAATTCACGAAGTCCGCCTTCGCGGACTGCACCCTCTGCCTTCGCGCGATTCGACGAAGCCTGTCGAGACCGCTTACAGCCCGGGCCTCAGCAAGCTACCGCCGTTACTTTCGCACTTTCGCACTTTCGCACTGCGAGCGCAGCGAGCCTTACTCCCCCGCCGGGTCCGCCGGGTCCCACAGCAGCGTGCTGGGGTGCGTCTGCTTCATCAGGCGGTCCAGGTCGTACACGAAGTTGTCGCGCGTGTACTCGCCCGCCTCGTAGTGGTTGCCCACGTGGATTGCCTCCACCGGGCACACCTCCTGGCACATCCCGCAGAAGATGCAGCGGAACTCGTCGATCTCGTAGACGATCGGGTAGCGGTTGCCCTGGTCGTCCTCGCCCGGCACCAGCTTGATGCAGTTGGCCGGGCAGATGGTGGGGCACAGGCCGCACGCCACGCACTTGGGACGCCCGTCGTCGTGCGTCTCCATCACGTGCGTTCCCCGCCACCGCGGGCTCAGCTGCTTCTTCTCGTCGGGATACTGGATGGTCTTTTCCGACCGGTCGCCCGCCGACTGCACCAGGTGCCGGAAGGTGAGCGCCATCCCCGAAAGCGTGGCGCGGATGTACGAAGACTTCCGCACCGGGCGCTTCATGACCTGAACCGTGGCCGCCATAGTTCCGTGCCTCTATCTGACGGCAGAGCCGGGCGTCGTCAGCCGCTGGCGCATCTGCTCCGCCCGCCGCCGCGCCAGGTGCTGCGCGTGAATCCGCTTTTCGTCCATCGAACCCGTGCCGGACAGCACGCGGCCCCGGTCCATCAGCCACATCACGATGAAGAGCATCACCCCGTTCACCGCCGTCAGGACCAGCCCGCCGAACAGGGTGATGGCCCCGCGCGTGCCGTCGGGCCCCACGCGCACGAACGGCTCGCCCGCGCTGTCCAGCCCCAGCACCGTGGCGCCCGTCACCACGACGGCCACCAGCGCGGCGGGAAGCATGATCTTCCACCCCAGGTCCATCACCTGGTCGTACCGGAAGCGCGGAACCGTCCAGCGCACCAGCATGAAGATGAGGATGAAGAAGAAGGTCTTCGCCGCGAAGAAGCCGAAGCTCACGATGGTCTTCCAGATGGCCGGCTGCGCGCCCACCCACACCGCCGCGTCGCCGGTGCCCACGAAGCCCAGCATGTCGTCGCCGCCGTAGCCGGGGATGTCCCACCCGCCCAGGAACAGCGTTGCCATCAGCGCCGACACCGTCAGCACGTGCGCGTACTCGGCGATGAAGAACATGCTGAACTTCATCGCGCTGTACTCGGTGTGGTAGCCGGTCACCAGCTCGCTCTCCGCCTCGGGAAGGTCGAAGGGGAGGCGGTTGGTCTCGGCGAAGCAGCTGATCCAGAAGAAGAAGAACGACACCGAGAACGGCAGCGCGAACCACAGGTTCATCTGCTGCTGCTTGTACACGATCTCGGGAAGGCCCACGTTGCCGACCACGAAGAACAGCGACATCAGCGACAGGCCGAGCGCGATCTCGTAGCTGATCATCTGCGCGCCCGCCCGCAGCCCGCCCAGCAGCGCGTACTTGTTGCTGCTGGCCCACCCCGCGAGCACGATCCCGTACACGCCCAGCGAGCTGAACGCCAGCAGGAACAGGATCCCCACCGGCAGGTCGGCCACGATCATGGGGATCACCCCCCAGCGCGTGGGGAGCGGCGCCGCGAAGGGGATTACCGCGAAGGTCACCAGCGCCGGGATGATGGACAGCATGGGCGCCAGCGTAAAGAACACCCGGTTGGCCTCCGCGGGGTTCGTCTCTTCCTTCAGGATGTTCTTGATGCCGTCGGCCAGGGGCTGCCCCAGGCCGCCGGGACCCACGCGATTGGGGCCCAGGCGGTCCTGCATCCAGGCGCTCACCTTGCGCTCCATCAGCGTCAGCATGGCCACCACCACCATGACCACGCTGAAGGCCGCGATCACCTTGATCATCGACCACACCAGGAACGCCGCGTCGGACGGCTGGTGAAGGTTCGAGATCGTCTGCACTGCTTGCATTCGCGTTCGGTCCGTTGGGCCCGCGTTCGTCCGGGGCCGGCCTGCGTGCCGGTCCCCCGCCCTGCTCGATCAGATCGCCCGCGCGATCCGCGGAATCAGTCGCCCGTCTCCTGCAGCTCGCGCACGCCGGGAAGCACCGCCCCGCTGGCGCCCAGGTCCGCCCAGGCCAGCTGGCCGAACTCGGGACGGACGGCGCCGAGCGTGGCGAACGCGTCGGCCGCCGTTCCCGGCGCTCCCGCCTCGCTGATCCCCGCCAGCAGCACGCCCAGGATCTGCCACGCCGGGCGCGCCATTCCCGGCGACCGCACCGCGGGCCAGAAGCGCTGCACGCGGCGCTGGATGTTCGTGAACGTCCCTTCCATCTCGGCGAACGTGGTCGCCGGCAGCACGAAGTGGGCGTTGCGCGCCGCGGGGCCCAGGTGCTGGCCCACGTAGACGAAGAGCGACGCGTTGGCGCCGAAGTCCGCCGGCGCGTCGCCCAGCTCGTCGCCCAGGACGAAGAGGACGCCCGTGTGCGCGGCCAGCGACTCGAGCCCGCCCTTGCCGTCCGCCCCGCCCGTCCGCGCGAAGCCGAACAATTCGGCGCCCACCGCGTTGGCGGCGCGGTCGCGGCGCAGCGCCAGCTCCGGGAAGCCGGGGAGGACCACTTCCTCGCCCTGCTCGCAGCGGAACACGCCCTCGCCGCCGCCCACGGCCTCCATCACCCGACGCAGCGCGCCCATCCCCTCGTTCGCCTCGAACGGCGAGACGACGGCCCGCGCACCGCCCGCGGCGCGGCGCAGGGCGTCGGCCAGGCGGGTCAGCGTATCGGCCCAGGACATGGGGACATGGCGGCCCGAGGCGTCGCGCACGAGCGGCGCCTCGATGCGGTCCACGCGGTTCATCCAGTTGTAGTTCAGCCGCCCGAAGTCGCACATCCAGTGCGCGTTCACCTCGGGGTTGGGGCGCGGCTTCAGGCGCATCACCTGGTCGTCGCGCGTCTCCAGCCGAATGTTGCACCCCATGCTGCAGTTGGGGCAGACCGAGGGAACCCGGTCCAGGTCCCAGGCGCGCGCCTTGTGGAGGAAGTCCTTGCTGACCAGCGCGCCCACGGGGCAGATGTCGACGATGTTGTCGGCCCAGATGTTCCCGGTGAGCCCCTCGTCGTAGAAGGTGTCGATCACGGCGCGGTGGCCGCGCTGCACCACCGTCAGCCGCTCGTCCTGGGCGACCTCGCGCATGAAGCGCACGCAGCGCGTGCACATCACGCAGCGGTCGGCGTAGAAGAGCACGTCGCCGCCGAAGTCGTCGCGCCCCAGCACCCGCTTGGGCTCGCGCGAGCGGCCCATGGCGGGCCCCTCGGCCGAAACGTAGTCCTGCAGCTTGCACTCGCCCGACTGGTCGCACACCGGGCAGTCCAGCGGGTGGTTGACCAGGTAGAACTCCAGCACGCCTTCGCGCGCCTTGAGGGCGTTCTCGCTCTGGGTGTGCACCACCATGCCGTCCGTCACCGAGCCCACGCACGCGGGGACCAGCTTGGGCGACTTTTCCACCTCGACCAGGCACATGCGGCACTGGGCCGGGGCCGACATGCCGGGGTGGTAGCAGTAGTGGGGGACGTCCACGCCCGCCTGGGCGCACGCGTCCAGCAGGCGCGTGCCCTTGGGCACGTCCAGCGTCATTCCGTCTACGGTGACGGAAACGGTCTCAGGCGTCGGGGTCGGTTCGGCCATCGCCGGCTTCTCTTTCGTTCAGTCGTGGCCGGCGGTCATCGCCCGCCGGCCCCGGCGAGCTGCCCGGCGTCCATCAGCGCCAGGTAGTCGTCGCGGAACTTCTGGATGGACGACACGATGGGCGCGGCGGCTGCGTCCGACAGCACGCAGATGGTCTTCCCCGACATCTTGTCGGAAATGTCCAGCAGCGTGTCGAGGTCGTCGGGAGTGCCGCGGCCGCGCTCCACGCGCTTCAAAATCTTGCTCGCCCACGCCGTACCTTCACGGCAGGGCGTGCACTGGCCGCAGCTTTCGTGGGCGTAGAAGTCCACCATGCGGCGGACCTGCTTGACCACGTTGGTGCCGGAATCCATCACGATCACCGATCCGCACCCCAGCATGGTGCCGGCGGCAGCCATCGACTCGTAGTCCATGCCGATGTCCAGCTCGTCCGCCGTCAGAATGGGCACCGACGAGCCGCCGGGGATCACCGCCTTGATGGGCTTGCCCGAGGGCGTGCCGCCGCAGACGTCGTAGATGAACTCGCGGAAGTTGAAGCCCAGGGGCACCTCGTAGTTCCCGGGGCGCTTCACGTGGCCCGACACGCAGAACAGTTTGGTGCCTACGGACTTCTCGGTGCCCCACTGCTTGTACCAGTCGGCGCCGTTGTGCACGATGTGCGCGGCGGCGATCAGCGACTCCACGTTGTTCACCGCCGTCGGGTAGCGGAAGGCGCCCGCGATGGCCGGGTACGGCGGCTTCACCCGGGGCTCGCCGCGGCGTCCCTCGAGCGAGTTGAGCAGCCCCGTCTCTTCGCCGCAGATGTACGCGCCCGCGCCGATGTGCAGGGTGATGTCGATGTCGTGCCCCGAGCCCATGACGTTCTTGCCCAGGTACCCCGCGGCGTACGCCTCTTCGATGGCCCGGGCCATGATCTGCGCCGCCTCGAAGAACTCGCCCCGCACGTAGATGTACGCGTGCTCGGCGTTGATGGCGTAGGCGCCCACCACGCACCCCTCGATCAGGGCGTGCGGCGTCCACCGCATCAGTTCGCGGTCCTTGAAGGTGCCGGGCTCGCTCTCGTCGGCGTTGCAGACCAGGAAGTGGGGCTTGCCCGGCTCCTTCTTGGGCATGAAGCTCCACTTCATCCCCGTGGGGAAGCCCGCGCCGCCGCGGCCGCGCAGCCCCGACGCCTTGACGATGTTCACCACCTCGGCGCGGTCCAGCCCCAGCGCGGTGCGCATGGGCTTGTAGCCGCCGAGCGCCTCCCACCCCTTCAGGGTGCGGGCCTCGGGGTTGCCGAAGTGCTCGGAAATGACGAGCGTCTCGGCCGGGTGCCGGTACGGATATGCCATGGCCGCCTCAGGTCAGCCGCGCGAGCACGTCGGGCACGCTCTCGGGCCGCACGTTCTCGTAGTAGAACTCGTTGATCTGCACCGCCGTCGGGAACCCGCAGGCACCCAGGCACTCCACCTCGATCACCGTCCACAGCCCGTTGGCCGAGGTCTCGCCCAGCTCGGTGCCGGTGTGCTTGAGGAAAGCCTCGAGCACGGCGTCGCCCCCGCACAGGTTGCACGAGATGTTGGTGCACACCTGGATCAGGTACTTCCCGACCGGGGCCAGGTTGTACATGGTGTAGAAGGTGGCCACGCCGCGCACGTACGCCGGCGGAAGCTGGAGCTTCTCGGCCACCTCGTCCTGCGTCTCCGGCGACAGGTACCCGCGGATCTCGTGCGCCAGGTGGAGCGCCGGAAGCAGCGCCGCCTGGCGGTCCGGGTAGCGGCTCAGGATCTTCTCCAGCCGGTCCTCGTAGGGGCCGTGGAAGATGGGCGCCTGCGGGTCCTTGTTCGCCGTGTGGTACGGCAGGGTGCCGGCGACGGAGGCGTGGCCGCCGTCCGCCGGGCGCTCCCCGATGAAGGCGGTGCCCCGCACGTCGGCTTCCGTCAGCCCCGCGAACTCGCCCGTGTCGCCCACGAAACCGGGGTTCTGCACGGCCGCGGGCCACGACGTCGGGTCGTATTCGCTCCCGGCGCGAATCGGCTCGGCGCTCATCGGTCGATCTCTCCCAGCACGATGTCGAGCGACGCGTTCACGGCGATCACGTCGGAAAGAAGCGCCCCCTCAATCATGTGCGGCAGGGCGGCGATGTTGATGAAGCTGGGCCCGCGCACGCGCCAGCGGACGGGCTTGGCGCCGCCGTCGCTGACGACGTACATCCCCAGCTCGCCCTTGGACGACTCGACGGAGAACCATGACTCGCCCACCGGGGCACGCACCCCCTCCATCACCACCTTGAAGTGGTGGATCATCGACTCCATGTCGTTCATCGCCGCCGTCTTGGTCGGCAGGATCACGCGCGGGTCGTCGATGTTGATGGGTCCGCCCGGAAGCCGCTCGATGGCCTGGCGAAGGATGCGCACGCTCTGCCGCATCTCCTCCATCCGGCACATGTAGCGGTCGTAGATGTCGCCGTGCTCGCCCACCGGCACCACGAAGTCGTACTGGTCGTAGTCGTAGTACGGGCGGTCCTTGCGGACGTCGTAGTCCACGCCGCTGGCGCGCAGGTTGGGGCCGCTGAGCCCGAAGTTCACCGCGTCCTCGGCCGAGATGACGCCCACGCCCTGGGTGCGGCCCACCCAGATGGCGTTGTTGGTGAGCAGCGTCTCCACCTCGTCGAGCACGGGGATGAACCCCTCCATCCACTTGCTCAGCTGCTCCACCCACCCGGCCGGCAGGTCGGCCATCATCCCCCCGATGCGGGTGGACGAGGTGGTGATCCGCGCGCCGGTCAGCGACTCGTGAAGGTCGTAGATCAGCTCGCGCTGCTGGAAGGTGTACAGGAAGACGGTGAACGCGCCCAGGTCGATGGCCGTCGTGCCCAGCCACAGCAGGTGGCTGAAGATGCGGTCCAGCTCCATGCACATCACGCGGACGACCTTGCACCGCTCCGTCACCTGGATCCCCATCATCTTTTCAACCGCCATGGCGTAGGCGCAGTTGTAGATGAGGGGCGCCAGGTAGTCCATGCGGTCGGTCAGCGGGACGATCTGGTTCCAGTCGCGGTACTCGCCCAGCTTTTCGAAGCTGCTGTGCAGGTAGCCGATGTGCGGAATGCAGCGCACCACCGTTTCGCCGTCCAGCTCCAGCACCAGCCGCAGCACGCCGTGCGTGGCCGGGTGCTGCGGCCCGATGTTGATGAGCATGTGCTCGCCGGCCACGTCCTCGTGCACCTCGCGGGCTTCGCCCTGCACGGGAACGATGGGGGCGTGCACCAGGCTGCCGCCGGAGGCCAGCTCGGGGCTGCGGGTGACGTTGTAGACGACTCTGCGCAGCGCCATCAGCCCGCTCCCATGCCGATGCCGGGCATCTCGCCCTGGTTGGGAACGCCGGGGCCGCCCTCGACGATCACGTCCGGGAGCGGCTGCCCCAGGACGTGGGCGATCTCCAGCTCCTGCGGCGAATAGTGGTCTTCGGTCTTCATGGAAAGCGCACGGCGGGTCTGCTCGGCGCGGCTGAAGCGCCCGCGCAGCGGAAAGTCCTTCCGCAGCGGGTGCCCCTCGGCGTAGTTGTACGGCATGAGAATGCGGCGCAGGTCCGGGTGCCCGCGGAACACCACGCCGAACATGTCGTACACCTCGCGCTCCATCCAGTCGGCGGCGCGCCACAGGAAGTAGGTGCTGTCGATTTCCAGCGCCTCCAGCGGAAGCTCGCACTTCACGCGGAGGTTCAGCTTGGTGGGAATCGACCACAGCTGGTATACGACCTGGATGGCCCGGCCGCCGCCGTAGTCCACGGCGGTCAGGTCCTGCAGGAAGTCGTACCGGCAGCTGTCCTTCAGCCAGCCCAGCACTTCCAGGTTGCGCTCGGGCGGGATGTAGACGATGTGCTCGTCGCCGGCCACCACCTCGTGCCGCAGCACGCCCGCGCCGAAGTGCTCGCGCAGCGCCTCGACGGTGGGGTGCGGGGGCAGGTCGCCGGCCTGCGGGGGCGCTCCGGGCGCCTCGGCCTCGGAGGGGCCGGGGCCCTGGTCCAGCCCCTCGAGGCCCTTCTTGAACTCGCCGTTGGCCATGTCCGTCAGGGCAGGCGGTCGCTGACGCGCACCACCGCACCCGTGCTCACCAGGCCGCTGGCGCGGTTCTGGTTGGTGCTGTTGCCGAACGGCAGCGTGATGCGGTCGATGGTTTCCTGCGGCAGGTAGCTCCCCGTTTCCGGCAGCTGGTCCACCGCGTTCCACTCGTCTTCCGAGCTGGGCGACGAGTTCCGGATCTTTTCCTGGATCAGCAGAATGCCGTAGATCAGCGACTCGGGACGCGGCGGGCAGCCGGGTACGTACACGTCGACGGGGATGATGGTGTCGATGCCCTGCACCATGCTGTACACGTCGAACACGCCGCCCGTGCTGGCGCAGGCGCCCATGCTGATGCTCCACTTGGGCGAGGGCATCTGCTCCCAGATCTTCTTGAGCACGGGCGCCATCTTGTAGCTCACGCGCCCCGCGCAGATCAGCAGGTCGGCTTGGCGCGGGCTGAAGCTCATGCGCTCCATGCCGAAGCGGGCCAGGTCGAACCGCGTCGCGGCGGTGGCCATCATCTCGATGGCGCAGCACGCCGTGCCGAAGGGCATGGGCCACAGAGAGTTGGTGCGCGCCCAGTTGACGACGGCGTCCACCCGCGTCGTCAGGAACCCCGGCGACCCGTCGAACAGGTTGCCCTGCTGGTGCTCGGTGGCGGGCTGCACGTTTCCGGGCAGCCCCTGGTGCACGGCCAGCCCGCGATGGTCGCGCGGCTGGCCCTCCGTCATATCGCCACTGCTGCCGGACGGGCGGTCGTTCAGTCCCATTCCAGCGCTCCTTTCTTCCATTCGTAGACCAGGCCCACCGTCAGGATGAACACGAAGATCATCGCCGTGGCGAACCCGTGCCATCCCAGCGCCCGGGCCGAAACGGCCCACGGGAGCAGGAACACGGTTTCCACGTCGAAGACGATGAACAGGATCGCCACGACGTAGAACTTCACCGAGAACCGCTCGCGCGTTCCCCCCAGCGGCACCATGCCGCTTTCGTAGGGCGCCGACTTGTTCTTGGTGGCCTTTCCCGGGCTGAGCACGGTGGACAGCACCACCATGAAGATGGCGTTGGCCACCGAGACGGCCAGGAGGATCAGCACCGGGATGTAGGGTCGAAGCATCGCTTCGGGCCTGTCCTGTAACAGGAGTTTGTGAAACGTTTCACTAGGGTGGAGCCGCGGCAAGATACAGCCGTGTCACAGCCGGGTCAAGCCAGCCCCCACGGGGTTTTTCGGCCCCTTGCCGCCCCCCGCGGGCGGGCGTAGCTTGGGCGCCGGACTTCGCCCTGCCCGGTGCCTCATCGCCGGCTCCGCACGGGCTGCCCCGTCCGGCCCCCGGTGCGCGGCCTTCCCGACCCCTTCAAGCTTCGTTCCGCCGCATGAGCATACGCTCCGACAAGTGGATCCGGCGCATGGCCCGCGAGCACGGGATGATCGACCCGTTCGAGGACGCGCAGGTGCGGGCGGGAACCATCAGCTACGGCGTGTCGAGCTACGGCTACGACATGCGGGTGGCGAACGAGTTCAAGATCTTCACGAACGTCAACAACGCCATCGTCGATCCCAAGGCGTTCAGCGACAAGTCGTTCGTGCCCTTCGAGGGCGACGTGTGCATCGTGCCGCCCAACTCGTTCGCGCTGGCCCGGTCCGTGGAGTACTTCCGCATCCCCCGCGACGTGATCACGCTGTGCGTGGGCAAATCGACGTACGCGCGGTGCGGGATCATCACCAACGTCACGCCCTTCGAGCCCGAGTGGGAGGGATTCGTGACGCTCGAGATCAGCAACACCACGCCGCTGCCGGCCAGGATCTACGCCAACGAGGGGATCGCCCAGGTGCTCTTCTTCCAGGGTGACGAGCCCCCCGAGGTCAGCTACGCCGACCGCAAGGGCAAGTACATGGGACAGGTGGGGGTCACGACCCCGCGTCTGTAACGGCGGTGCGCTGCGCGGGGATGTAGAGTGGGCTCCCGAGCCTGTCATCCGAGCGGGGGTGCGCGCACCGGAGCCTGGCATCCTGAGCCTTGGTGCGTGAGCAGGCGCCGAACCCTGTCATCCTGAGCATGAGTGCGTGAGGAGGCGCCGAACCCTGTCATCCTGAGGCCCAGGCTCACCGCACTCGCCCGCAAACCGTACCTCGCGGGCCGAAGGATCTAGCCGGAGACACGTACAAGCCAGGGCGCGGCAGCGGTCACGCAGGCAGAGGCCGCGGTCGACGCGGATGCAGAGGCGGTCGCAGC
>NZ_DATBNB010000016.1 GCF_036554565.1 Longimicrobium sp.
GCGAGGAGCAGATCCTGCGCTACCTCGCCCGGGGCTTCAGCAACAAGCAGATCGGGCATCAGCTCGAGATCAGCGACAAGACCGTCAAGCACTACCTCACCAGCCTGATGCAGAAGCTCCAGGTCAGGAACAGGGTCGAGGCCGCCCTCATGGCCGCCAAACGCGCCACACCAGCCGAACCCCACACGCACCGCGTGAACTGACGGCATCCCACAGGGCGGCACGAGGCGGATCCCGCACCATGGCGAGTGCCGTGGTGATTGCCTCGAGCCGGAGCTGATGCACTTGCCTGTGTTGGGGCGTCCGTCTCTCGGGCTGCCTTAGCGAGCAGGCAGCGGACCGGCTTTGCCAGTCAGATCGTGCGGCTCAGGACCCGCCAAGACGCGCGGTGTTCTGTTCCTATGCCTTTGCCTGAACGGCTTACGGCTCGCGGAAGGCTCGTGCGCTCGGGTCCTGCTTCCTGTGGGACTGCTTACGACTCGCGGAAGGCTCGGGCGATCTGGTCCTGGAGGGGCTTGATGAAGTACTGCAGCGGCGTGCGGTCGTGCGTCTGCACGTACACCTCCGCCTGCATCCCGGCCTGGAGCTTCACGTTCCCCAGACGCGCCACCTCCTCCCGCGGCAGCGCCACCCGGATCGTGTAGTACGTCGCCCCCGTCTGCGGCTCCCGCGTCACGTCCGCCGCGATCCGGCTCAGCGTCCCGCTCAGCTCCGGCGTCGTGCGCTGGTTCGAGGCGTGAACCCGCACGTTCGCGTGCTGCCCCACCACCAGCTGGTCGATCTCCTGCGGCAGCACCTTGGCTTCCAGCGTCAGCGAGTCGTTCGCCGGCACAATCAGCATCGCGGGCTCCGCCGGCGAGATCACCCCGCCCACCGTGTGGACCGCCAGCTGGTGCACGTAGCCCGCGCTCGGCGAGCGGATCTCCACCCGCTTCAGCTGGTCCTCCGCGGCCACCCGCCGCTCCCCGTACTCCGCCATCCGCCCCTGGATCTCCCGCAGCTCCTTCATGACCTCCGCCCGGGTCTCCTCGTCGATCTGGATGATCTGAAGCGACGTCTCCGCGATCTTCCCCTCCGACTGCGCCACCGCCGCGATCAGCTGGCCCCGCTGCCCCTCCAGGCTCGCGGCCTCCCGCTCCAGCGCCGACAGGCGCGTCAGCTGCACCAGGTTCTTCTGGTAGAGCTCGCGCACGCCTTTGAGCTCGTTCTCGATGATCGCCGATTCCCGCGCCTTCGAGCCCTGCTGCGCCCGCAGCCCCACGATCTCGTCCCGCAGCTGCGCGATCCGCTTCTGCAGCTGGCTCTTCTGCCCCTCCCGCGCCGTGCGCCGCGCCTCAAACAGCGTCTGCTCCGCCGCCACAAGCCGCACCACCGCGGGATCCGAGCGCCGCCCCGCCAGCTCCGCCGGCCACTCCATCGTGGCCCGCCCGTCCCGCTCCGCCTCCAGCCGCGCCTGGCGCGCGGCGAGCTCGTCGAGCTGCTTGGTGACCATCTGGAGGTTCGCCCGCGTGACCGTCTCGTCGAGCCGGATCAGCAGATCCCCCTCGGCCACCCGGTCGCCCTCCCGGACCTTGAGCTCGCCCACGATGCCCCCCGTCGGGTGCTGCACCTTCTTGACGTTGCTGTCGACCACGAACTGCCCCGGCGCCACCACCGCGCCCGAGAGGGTGGAGGTCGCGGCCCACAGGCCGATCGTGCCGCCAAACAGCCCGATCAGCGACAGCCCCATCACCGCAGACCGGCGCAGCGCCGCCTGATGGGCGGAGGGTTGGGTTCCAGAGGTCGTGCTCACAGGCGGATCTCCCGCAGATCGTTGAAGCCGTCGAACAAGGAGGTCACAGGCGGATCTCCCGCAGATCGTTGAAGCTGATGGTCGTCACAGACGGATGGGCGTCACCCGCTCCGCTCACGAGGAGCGCACCTCGCGCAGATGCGGAGCGGGAGCCGGCGCGCCCGCAGGTGCCGCCCCCGCGGGAGCTCCCGCCGGTGCCGGCGCAGGGGCCGCCACGGGCCGGCGCATCACCGTCTTGAGCACCTCGTCGCGCGGCCCGATCGACTTGATCCGACCCGCCTCCATGATCCCCACCACGTCCACGTGGCCCAGCGCCGCCGGACGATGGGTGATCACCACCACCACGCCCCCGCGCTCCCGCACCCCGAGGATCGCCTGGTTGAGCGCGTCGTCCCCCGCCCCGTCCAGGCTCGCATTCGGCTCGTCCAGAACCACCAGGAACGGATCCCCGTACAAGGCCCGCGCCAGCGCCACCCGCTGCCGCTGCCCGCCCGACAGCGCCGTCCCGCTCTCCCCGATGCGCGTGTCGTAGCCGTTGGGCAGCTGCAGGATCATCTCGTGCGCCCCCGCCGCCCGCGCCGCCGCGATCACGCTCTCGGCCGAGGCCTCGGGCCGGAAGCGCGCGATGTTCTCCGCCACCGTGCCCTCGAACAGCTCCACGTCCTGCGGCAGGTAGCCGATGTGGCGCCCCAGATCGTCCGGCTCCCACTGGTCGAGCGTCGCCCCATCGAGCCGCACCTCCCCGCGCAAGGAAGGCCACACCCCCACGAGCGCCCGCGCCAGGCTCGACTTGCCCGACGCGCTCGGCCCGATCAGCCCCAAGCCCTGCCCGGCCTGCAGCTGCAGCGAGGCCCCGAGCACGATCGGCTGCGTCCCCCCGGGCGCGCCCACCACCAGGTCCTGCACGCTCACGCTGGCGCGCGGCGCCGGCAGCGCCAGCCGCTCCGGCCGCGGCGGCACCAGCGCCAGGGTCTGCTGCAGCCGGTGATAGCTCTGACGGGCCCCGATGAAGCCCTTCCAGTTCGCCACCGCGATCTCGATCGGGGCGAGCGCCCGCGACATCAGGATCGAGGTCGCGATCATGGCCCCGCCGCTGAGCTGGCCCTGGATCACCAGATAGGCGCCCAGGCCCAGGCCCGCCGATTGCAGCACCATGCGGAACACCTTGGCGGCCGCGCCGATCCCGGCCGCCGCATCGCTCGCCCGCAGCCCGTCGGCCACA
>NZ_DATBNB010000017.1 GCF_036554565.1 Longimicrobium sp.
GGCGAAGGTCCCGGCGCGCAGGCGGCCGTCGGGGTTGGGCACCTGCACGTACACCGTCACCGAGCGCGAGCCCGGGTCCACCGACGGACTGATGCGCGCCACGCGGCCGGTGAACTGCGATCCATCCGCCACGAACCGCACACTCTGCCCCGCGGCCACGCCGGCGGCGGCGCGCTCGGGAACGGCGGCGGCCAATTCCAGCACGTCGCCGCGGACGAGTGTGAACAGGCTGGCGTTGCGGGTGACGTGCTCGCCCGGGTTCACCGTCCGGCGCTCGATGATCCCGCCCACGGGCGCGACCACGCGGGTGTCGCCCACCTCGCGGCGGGTGCTGCCCAGGCGCGCCTGGGCGCTCGCGAGGCGGGCGCGGGCCGCGGCCACGGCACCCTCGGCCACGCGCACGTCGCGCTCGGGGATGGCGCCCTCGCGGTGAAGCTCGCGGTTCTGGTCCAGCGTCCACTGCGCGGTGCCGAGCTCGCTGCGCGCGGCCGCCACGTCGGCGTCGGCGCTGCGGGCGTTGCCGGCCTGGTCGCCCGCCTCGAACACCGCCAGCAGCTGGCCGGCACGCACGGGCTGCCCCTCGCGCACGTACACCTGCACGATGTCGCCCTCCAGCCGGGCGCGCACCTCGGCGCGCTCCAGCGGCTCCAGGTTGCCGGTGACGGGAATGGCGTCTTCCAGCGGCATCAGCTGGGGCGTGGCCACGTCCGTCGCGGCCAGGGTGACGGAGGGGCCGCGCCCGCCGCCGGGGCCGCCGGGCCCTCCCTTGGGGGTCTCGGCGCCTGCGTCCTTGGAGCAGGCTGCCGCCATGGCCAGCAGGATGCCGCAGGCGACGGCGCGAAGCGATGAATGCAGAAAGTGCATCGACGGGATCACGGTGCGGTCGCCGAGGGCGACGGAAGGGGCCGTCCCAGCGCGCGCGCCTGCTCGGCCGCCGCCAGGTACAGATCGAAGGTGGCGCGCGCCTCGTTGGTGCGCGCGGTCAGCAGCGCCAGCTGCGCGTCGGACACGTCCAGCTGCGTCCCCAGCCCGCGGGCGTAGCGCAGCGAGGCCAGGCGGAATGCTTCCTCGGCCTCGGCCACGGTCTGGCGCACGGCCTCGAAGATGGCGCGCGCGCGGGCCATCTCGGCGCGCGCGGCGGCGGCCTGCGCGTTCGCCGTCTCCCGCGCCTGCTGCGCCTGCAGGTCCGCGACGGAGGCCAGGGCGCGCGCCTGGCGCAGGTCGTTGCGGCCGCGCATGCCGTCGAACAGGGGAAAGCTCACGGCCAGCTGCAGCGAGCGGTCCGTGAACCATCCGCCGTTCTGCTGCGTGCACACGCGGCCGGCGGCGCTCTCCGGCGGACAGTCCACCTGCTGCAGCGCGCCGATCCGCAGCGGCAGCGTCCAGTCCTGCGGGTACGCGGCCCAGCCGTTCACCAGGTTCACCGACACGGTGGGGAGCAGGGCCGAGCGCGCGATGCGCGCCTGCGCCTCCGACGCCTGGGCCCGCAGCCGCGCGGCGCGCACGCCGGGAAGCGCCTCCAGGGCCGCCGAGTCCACCAGCGCCGCCCCCGCGGAACGGTCGGCGATGGCGGCAACCGTCTCCGGCTGCAGCGACGTCGTCAGGCGGATGGGCCGATTCTCGGGGAGGTTGGTGATGCGCCGCAGCTCCAGCAGCGCCAGCTCGCGCTCGCCGCGCGCCTGGATGGCCAGCGGCTCCAGGTTGCTGCGCTCCACCCGGGCGCGGAGCACGTCGTAGCGCGAGCCGCGGCCCGCCGCCTCGAACTGCTCGGCCTGGCGCACCCGCGCGGCGGCCAGCGCCACGTTGGTGTCCTGGATGGCTACCAGCCGCTCCGCCAGCTGCGCGCGCAGGTACGCCTGCACCGTCAGCAGCTGCACGTCCGTCCGCGCTCCTTCCAGGTCCGCCGCGGCCGCTTCGCGCTGGCGGCTGGCCGCGCGGATGCCCTGCACCGCCCGGCCACCCTGGTACAGGGGGACGGACAGGTTCAGGTTGGCACCGTAGGTGTTGGGCTGGTTGAAGATCTGCCCCACGGCCTGCGCGCGCGCGTTCTCGAAGACGTGGCTGAAGTTGCTGTTGAGGCGCAGCGCGGGAAGCTGCGCCGCGCGGGCGCTGCCCACGGCGGCGGAGGCCACGTCCAGCCGGCCCGCGGCCAGCCCCACCTCTTCGCCCTCCCCGGCCAGGCGCAGCGCCTGCTCCAGGGGCAGGTTCAGCGTGTCGCCGGCCTGCGCGGAAAGCGGCGCGGCGGCGGCCAGCGCCAGGAACAGGAACGCGGCCCCGTGAAACCGGGGAGCGCGTGCAAGGAACATCGTCATCACGGAGGTACACCCGGGCGGGCACCGGGGCGCCCGCCGTCTGCGAGGAAAGCCGGCCCGGAACGGCCCGGGACGGTGCTAATTTAGCCGCAGACGACGGTGGATTGAACCCCGGCGAACGCGGCCCTCGTCAACAGGACACGTCCTCCGGCGGATTCGTTGGATGGAGCTACAGGGCGGAGAGCGCCGCGTGGACGGCGAGGGGATCGAACCGGGTGCCGGCGCCGGACTGCAGGAGATGCGAGCGCGTCGGCGGACTCATGGCGGCCTGGTAGGGGCGCGGCCAGGTGACGGTGGCAAAGACGTCCGCGACGCGGAAGATGCCGGCCAGCACCAGGTCGCGCTCGGAAAGCCCGTCGCGGCGCAGCTCGGCGTGGTCGCGGTACTGGTTCTCGATCAGCAGGGCGATGCGGGGATGGTACGCCGCCCGGGCGACGTCGGCGCTCACCCGCGCCTGGCCCCGCACCCACTGCAGCTCCTGCGGCGAAAGCGTGCCCCGGCGCTCGATCAGGTCCACCGGCAGCGAGAGCATCCCCATCTCGTGAAGCTGCGCGGCCGTGTTCAGGATGTAGCGGTCGCCGTCGCTGATGTCCATCGACGCGGCGATGCGCCCGGCTACCATCGCCACCCGCGCGGCGTGGTCCATCAGCCCCAGCTGCGGCTCCCGCGCCTGCAGCGCCAGCTCGAAGGCGTCACAGATCCGCGACCGGGCGCCGTGGAGGTGGCTCTCCAGCTCCGCCGGGTCCACGCCGCTGCCCACGCCGTGGGGCGGCGGCCCGTGCAGCTGCCGGTG
>NZ_DATBNB010000018.1 GCF_036554565.1 Longimicrobium sp.
TCTCACGCGGAGGCGCGGAGGTCGCGGAGAACAGCGGAGGGGTTCTCCTGCTTTTCTCCGTGTCCTCCGCGCCTCCGCGTGATCCAGTTTTTATTCCTCGATGTCGGCCCAGCGGGCAAGCTCGCGAAGGGGCGGCCGGCCGTCGTGGTGCCACCAGGGCGGCGGCCACGCCATCTGCCCGAAGGTCGTGAACCGGCTCGCGCCGATGCGGGCCAGCGCCTCCGCCAGCACACGCGTGGACTCCGCGTCCGCCGCCACCCCCACCGTCTGCAGCACGGGCCCGAACCGCTCCACCAGCGCCGGGACGTCGTCCAGCGAGGCGACGGGCTTCACGCGGATCACCCGGTTCAGGCACGAGGCCGAGAAGTCGGGCTTGGGATCGAACACCACCGTCCACGCCGTTCCCTCCGCGGAAGCGTGGAGCCGCACGCCGCCGCCCCCGGCTTCCGCGAACTCGGCTTCCGCGCGAAGCTGGCGGATGGACGACGATTCGCCCGGGGCCAGCACGCCGCGCGGCAGCTCGCCCTCCACCGCCGCCATCTCCTCCGCCAGCATCGCCGCCCACGCGTCGGGCGACACGGGGCCGCCTTCCTCCACGTAGAACAGGTGGGGCGACACGCATCCCTGCTGGTCGAAGGTCGATGCGTCCAGCGCCGCCCCGCGGGCCGCCTCCCGCGCGTCGTTTTCTCCAAGAAAACTCCGGCCGACCACGCCGAACGACACCTTGGGCCCGTATCCCACGAACCGCGCGGTGACCGGCGTGCGGCTGCGGATGGTGGCCACCGCGTCCGCGCCGCCGTACACCACCACCGCGTCGGCCGCGTCCAGGGCGGCGCGCTCCATGGCCTCGTCGCCGCCCGGCCAGTACGTCACCGCCAGGCACTGCCCCAGCTCCGCGTCCGCTTCCGCCACGCCGCGGGCAAACAGCGCCGCCAGCAGCGGCTCGCCGACGGCGGCCTTGCCCAGCGTGGCCGACTTCAGCAGCAGCGAGCGGACGAGCGAGGTCACTGCCACGCCCGGGACGTTGCCGCTGAACACGTGCACCGCCAGGCGCGGGCCGAACGCGGCGTGAAGGCCGTTGCTCCGCGGCGCGGGGCGAAAGCCGTCCAGCACCCGCGGATCGCCGAACTCCGCACGCAGCAGCTCGCGCAGACGGGGCGCCCGCCAGTCCGCGGCCATGCGGTCCAGCACCAGGCGGATCATGGGCGGCGAGTAGGCCGTCACCGCGGGAAGCGCCCGCTCCGCCGCCTGCCGCAGGGGATCTGGCGGGTCCAGCAGCCGGGCGGCGACCGCGTCGATCACCCCGACGATTTCCGCCACCGGGCGATGCGCCAGGTGGCGGTCGCGCGCCAGGACGAGCGCATCTACCTGCCGCTTGAGGTCCGCGGGCGACAGGCGCGGGATGCGCACCTCGAACGCGTCGTCGCCCTTGCCGTACGACCAAGTGGTCGCCCGCGGATGCTCCAGCGCCGGCAGGTGAAAGGCGTCGATGACGGGCGCGCGGACGGTCACAGGAAGTCCCAGAACTGCGGATTCGCTTCCACGATCAACTCCCACTGCCCGTACCGCCCCAGCCCGCGCGCCACGTCGACGCGCAGGATGTCGTACAGGATGCCGACGCCCGCGCCTACCGAGGTCATCGTCCCCGTACGGTAGCGGGGGGGCTCAGGGGCCACGTCGCGGACGTCGAGTTCCGGCGCTCGCCGCCAGGCGCCCCCGGCGGCGGCGAACACGCGGCCGCGCAGGAAGGGGCTCCACAGGTCCGCGGCCGCCGTGGCGCGCGTCCACGCGAAGTAGTCGCCCCGGTACGAGCGGAAGGCGTAG
>NZ_DATBNB010000019.1 GCF_036554565.1 Longimicrobium sp.
AAAGGCCCGAAGTCCGCCTTCGCGGACTGCATGCGAACTCGAATGCGCCGAGCCGACCGGAGCGCACCCGGCTGGCTCCCTTCCCCCGCGCAGTTTGCGGGGGAAGGGCTGGGGATGGGGGGCGCGGGGGACTGCACCGGCCGCCCTCCCATGGCCCCAGAGCCGGTAACAGGCCCAGCCCACGCACCGCCACTACTAACACGTGCAGGATTTTACGCTTGACGATATCCGTTGCAACGTATATAATGTAGTTGAGCATCATCATGCACTAAACGACAGGAGCCGAACATGGCCATCAACGGAACCAGCATCCTCCCGCAGCGCGTGAGCGCCGCCCTCGCCGTTCTGCGCGTGATCGTTGGCATCATCTTCGTGGCGCACGGCGCGCAGAAGCTGTTCACCTACGGCCTGGCGGGCGTTTCCGGCTCGTTCGCCGGCATGGGCATTCCGCTGCCGGGCATCACCGGACCCGCGGTCGCCTTCCTGGAGTTCTTCGGCGGCATCGCGCTGATCCTGGGCCTGCTGACCCGGCTGGCGGCCTTGGGGCTGGCCATCAACATGCTGGGCGCCATCTTCATGGTGCACCTGGCGGCGGGCTTCTTCATGCCGCAGGGCTACGAGTTTGCGCTCGCGCTGTTCGGCGGCTCGGTCGCGCTGGCGCTGGCCGGTGCCGGTGAGTACTCGGTGGATTCGGTGATCGCGCGCCGCCGCGGCGGCGCCACCGGCCGCGTCTGAGCACTCCTCCTCTTTTCGCGAGGACACGCACGATGACCATCACCGATCGCGCCGCGGCCAGCGGCGAGCAGGGCGTGGCGCCCGCCGGGTTCCGTCTTCCGGCCGCCACGCGGCTGGGCCGGGTGCGCCTGCAGGTGGCCGACCTGGCGCGGTCGCTGGCCTGGTACGGCGACGTCCTGGGACTGCGGGTGGTGCACCGCGCCGACGGGCAGGCCACGCTGGCCGCCCACGGCGACGACCGTCCGCTGGTTGAGCTGCACGAACGTGCCGGCGCGGCGCCCGCTCCGCATCGCGGACGGCTGGGGCTGTACCACTTCGCCATCCTGCTGCCGGACCGCGCCGCGCTGGGCCGCTTCGTCGCCCACCTCGCGGAGATCGGCGAGCGCGCCGGGGCGTCCGACCACCTGGTGAGCGAGGCGCTGTACCTGAACGATCCCGACGGACTGGGGATCGAGGTGTACGCCGACCGTCCGCGCGGCAGCTGGGTGTGGCAGAACGGGCAGCTGGCGATGGATACGCGTCCGCTGAACCTGGAGAGCCTGGTCCGCGCCGCGGACGGCCAGCGGTGGACGGGCATGCCGGCCGGCACCGTCATCGGGCACGTGCACCTTCACATCGGCACGATCGACGAGGCGGCGGCGTTCTACCACGCCGCGCTCGGGTTCGACAAGGTGGTGTGGAGCTATCCGGGCGCGCTCTTCCTGTCCGCCGGCGGCTATCACCATCACCTGGGCCTGAATACCTGGGCCGGTGCAGGCGCACGCCCCGCGGGCGAGAACGACGCGCGCCTGCTCTCGTGGGAGATCATCGTCCCCGCGTCGGACGATGCGGACGCGGCGGCGGCGAGCCTCCGGTCCGCCGGGTACACGACGGACCGCATGGATGGCGGATGGCGCTCGGCCGATCCATGGGGGACCGAGTTGCACCTGCTCGCGGACGCCTGATCATCCTCGACTACGCACGACGCCCGGAGCCAACCCGCTCCGGGCGTCGCTTTTTATCACAATGCTTGCCAGCCGGACCGCCGCGCCGTCATCTTTCGCCCGCTCCCCTGCTCTCCTCAACCGCGCGCGGCCGATCGATGGACTTCCTGACGGGCTACTGGTTCGGCACCCTCCCGGTCCTGGCGCTGCAGATCTTCTTTGCCGTGCACGCCGTCCGCACCGGGCGTTTCTACTGGCTCTTCATCATCTTCTTCTTCCCGCTCGTCGGCAGCCTCGTGTACCTGTTCGCCGAGTACCTGCCCAGCGCGCGGGCCGGCCGCTCGGGGCTGTCGACGGTCACGAAGACGGTAAAGAAGGTGCTGGACCCCGGCGCGGAGATCCGCCGGCTGGAAGACCAGCTTTCGCTCACGGATACGCACGACAACCGGGTAGCCCTGGGGCGCGCGTACCGGCAGGCGGGCCGCCTGGACGATGCCATCCGGATGTACGAGAGCAGCCTGGAGGGGATGTACTCCGACGCGCCGCGGGCCCTTTCCGAGCTGTCCCTGGCGTACTACCAGGCGGGGCGGCTGGCGGACGCGCGCGCCACGTTCGACCGCCTGCGCCGCGCGCGCCAGCCCACGGCCGAGGAGCTGACCATCAGCGGGCGCATCGCCGAAGATTCCGGCGACCTGGACCTGGCGCTGCGCGAATACACCGCCGCCGCGCCCGGCGCCGGCGCCGAGGCCCGCTGCCGCCAGGGGCTCGTCCTCAAGCGGCTGGGCCGCGACACCGAGGCCATGCGCGCGTTCGAAGAGATCCTTCGCCACGCACGCGTGTCGCCGGGCCACTATCGCAAGGCCGAGAAGGAATGGATCGACATCGCACAGCGCGAAACCAAGGGCGCCGGGGCCGCGCGCTGACCTGCTCCGGACAAGGAAGAGCGCGCGCCACCCGGGATGGGTGGCGCGCGCTCTTTCGATTCGGAGCCTGCGATAGCCGGGTCAGACCCCCGCGGCCAGCGGCTCGAGGGCCGCTTCCATCCCCGCCCCCGGGGTGCCGGCCAGGAAGCGCTCGGCGATCTCCACCTGGTCCGCGCTGCCGATGTACAGCGGGGTGCGCTCGTGCAGCGACCGCGGCTCGATGTCCATGATGCGGCTGGTGCCGGTGGACGCGCGTCCCCCGGCGTGCTCGGCGATCATGGCCAGCGGCGCGGCCTCGTACAGCAGGCGCAGCTTGCCGTTCGGGTTCTTGTCGTCGGCCGGGTACATGAACATCCCGCCGTACAGCAGGTTGCGGTGGAAGTCGGCCACGAGCGAGCCGATGTACCGCGCGCTGAACGGCTTGGGATTGGTGCCGTCGAGCCCCTTCAGGTAGTCGACCAGCCCGCGCTGCTGGGACGACCACTTCATGTAGTTGCCCTCGTTGACGCTGAAGATGCGCTGCCCGGGGCTGGGGATGCGGATGTCGGGGTGCGAAAGCAGGAACTCGCCGATGGACGGCTCCAGCGTGAAGCCGTGCACCCCGTTCCCTGTGGTGTACACCAGCATCGTCGACGAGCCGTACACCACGTACCCGGCCGCCACCTGGCTGTACCCCGGCTGCAGGCAGTCCTGCGCGCAGCCGCGCGGGTGGTCGCTCACCTTGCGGTGCACCGAGAAGATGGTGCCCACGCTGACGTTGGCCTCGATGTTCGACGACCCGTCCAGCGGATCGAAGAGCACGCAGTACTTGCCCGTCGGGAAGCGGTCGGGGATGGGGATGAAGTCCGCCACCTCTTCCGACGCCATGCCGCACAGGTGCCCCGTGTGGTCCAGCGCCTTGAAGATCACCTCGTGGGCATACTCGTCGAGCTTCTTCACCTCTTCGCCCTGTACGTTCACCTCGCCGGTGTAGCCCAGCACGTCGGCCAGGCCGGCGCGTCGCACCTCGCGGGCGATCATCTTGGCCGCGAAGGCGATGTCGTACAGGATGTTGGAAAACGCGCCCGTCGCTTCCGGGAACTGGCGCTCGGCCTCGATGATGTGACGCTCGATGGTCACCAGGGACTTGCTGGTCACGCCTTCCTCGCGGGTGCGGATTTCCGTTGCAATGCGGCAAACTCCTTCTGCCGCGCGTACGCTTCTACTTCGTACGGGTTCTTCCGATACCCGTGCCGCAGCGCTTGGCCGCAGTACTTCAGCGGGAACAGCGGGTCGTCGTTCCACTGCCGCACGTGCACCAGCTCGTGCACGATCAGGTCTGGGGCGATGGGCCGGTCCGCGTCGAACAGGATGGTGCGCCGCAGCGTCACCGCCCCCGCGCGCTTCGTGCCGCCACCCATGAACACCCCACCGATGGCCGGGATCAGCCGGTTGAGGCGGATCACCACGCCGGGCGGCACCGGGTAGGGAAGCTCCGCATCCGGCACCCGCGGCCCCAGCAGGCGGTCGGCGATGCGCGCTACCAGGCTCACGGTACCCTCCGCCACGACGCCCCGCCCTCTTCCACGACAATGCGCACCGTGCCGTCCTCGTCGGTTCGCGCGGCCTCGATGCCCCGCGCCCGCAGGCGCGACAGCACTTCGCGGTGCGGATGCCCGTACCGGTTGCGCGCGCCCGCCGAAATCACCACCAGCTCCGGCTTTACGGCGTCCAGGAACGCCTCCGACGACGCCGTGCGGCTGCCGTGGTGCCCGGCCTTCAGCACGTCGCCGCGCAGGGCATCGGCGCCGTAGCGCTGGATCATGCGTTCCTCCACCCAGGCCGGTGCATCGCCCGTGAGCAGCGCGGTGAACCCGCCGTAGCGAACGCGGACCACGGCGGAAATGTCGTTTGCGTCGGCTGGGGTGTCAAGAGCGTCCACGGCGGGCCAGAGGAAGACAACCTCTACCCCGTCCACCCGCAAGGCCCGGTCCTGTCTCGCCGCAGCCCAGGGCACGCCGCGCTCCTCTGCCGCTTTCAGCATCTCCAGGTAGATGGGCGAGCCGACGGGCACGCCCGGCTCGATCAGCCGCCCCACGGGCATTCCCCGCAGCACCGCCGCCGCCCCGCCGATGTGGTCCGCGTGCGGGTGCGTTAGCACCATCGCCTCCAGCCGCGTGGCCCCGCTCGCCCGCAGGAACGGCAGCACCCGCCGCTCTCCCGCGTCCCACCCGTCGTCCCGCTCGCCCGCGTCGATCAGCAGCCATCGGCCCGCGGGCGTCCTCAGCGCCATCGCATCGCCCTGCCCCACGTCGATGAACG
>NZ_DATBNB010000020.1 GCF_036554565.1 Longimicrobium sp.
TCTGAGGCCGCGCCCGCGGCTGCAGGAGCCGGCTCGGCGGATGCGCAGACGTCGCCAGCTGTGCGCTCGCTGGTCGCCGAGCACGGCCTGAACGTGGCCGAAATCCGTGGGAGCGGCCCCCACGGCCGCGTCACCAAGGAAGACGTGCTGGCGTTCATCGAGCGCGGCCGCGCCAAGTCGGCCGAGCCCGCTCCGGCGGCTGCCGCGGCTCCGTCCGCGCCCGCGTCCGCTCCGAAGCCCGCGGCCCCGGCCCCGGCCGCGCAGACCGGCGGGCGTGCGGAGACGCGCGAGCGCATGTCGCGGCGGCGCAAGACCATCGCGCGGCGGCTGGTAGAGGCGCAGCAGACCACGGCCAGTCTCACCACCTTCAACGAGGTAGACCTCAAGGTGGTGATGGAGCTGCGCAAGGCGCGGCAGGACGAGTTCGTGAAGAAGCACGGGGTGAAGCTGGGCTTCATGTCGTTCTTCACCAAGGCGGCCATCGGCGCGCTGAAGCAGTTTCCGCGGCTGAACGCCGAGATCCAGGGCGAGGAGATCGTCCTGAAGCATCACTACGACATCGGCATCGCGGTGGGCGCCGAAGAGGGGCTGGTGGTCCCCGTGGTGCGCGACGCCGACAAGCTGGGCTTCGCCGAGATCGAGAAGCGCATCGGTGACCTGGGCCAGCGCGCGCGCGACGGCAAGCTGACGCTGGACGAGCTGCAGGGGGGCACGTTCACCATCACCAACGGCGGGACGTTCGGCTCCATGCTGTCCACCCCCATCCTGAACCCGCCACAGGTGGGCATCCTGGGGATGCACAACATCGTGGAGCGGCCCATGGTGGTGAACGGGCAGATCGAGATCCGCCCGATCATGTACGTGGCGCTCACGTACGACCACCGCATCGTGGACGGCAGCGAGGCGGTGCGGTTCCTGGTGGCCATCAAGCGCATGCTGGAGGACCCCATCTCGATGTTGCTGGAGGGGTGAACGGCAGTGCGTTAGTGCGTCAGTGTGGAGAGAGCCTGTCCCCGTGCGGGGGCAGGCTCTCTTCATCGGCTCTACCGGAGCGGTCGCATCTTCATCCCCCCATGCCGTCGCCCGTCTCACGCGCCAGCAGCGTGTGGAAGTGGTGCGTGCCCACTTCGCGGCGCGGCGAGTAGCGGCCGCGGTTGTACAGGCGCGACCGCACGCCCTTCTGCACCGCTTCCACCACCTCTTCGTCCTCCATCTCCACGCGGTGCAGCCCGGCCCCGGCACCCGACTCGCGCCTGCTTTCGTCCCACACGTACGAGAGGAACGAGACACGGGTGCGGTCGTGCCCCAGCGGCTGCACCAGGTTCACCGACAGCCCCCACGGATAGAAGTTCAGCATCACGTTGGGGAAGAGCCACCAGTAGTAGGCGGCCACCAGCGTGCCCTCGTCCGGATGGCCGGCCGGAAGGGTGAACGCCTCGTCGCGGTTCTTGGTGGTCCCCAACTGCAGGTTGCACCAGTCGAAGGTTTCCGTGCGATAGGTGGCGTAATCCAGCGTGTCCGACAGCGACGCGTGGATGAACGGGAGGTGGAATTCCTCCAGGTAGTTGTCTACGTACAGCGCCCAATTGGCGCGGATCAGGTAGTCGCGCGAGGTGGACGCGTCGAAGTGGAACTCGTCCAGCGGCAGAAATCCGCAGCGCTCGCGTACCGGTCCGATCCACTCGTCGAAGCCGCACGCGGGCTCGATCCCGGTGAACGCCAGCGGTCCCCAGTGCCGCAGGGGCAGGGTGGGAAGATTGTCGGCGGGGGAGGGAAAGTTCTCGACGCCGTCGAACTCGGGCATGTGCGTCATGGTGCCGTCCAGCGCGAACCGCCGGCCGTGGTATCGGCAGCGCAGGTGCCGCGCGTGCGTCTCGCCCTCGCAGACGACGGTGCCGCGGTGCGTGCAGACGTTGCTCAGGCAGCGGGTTTCGCCGTCCTCACCCGCGGCCAGCACCAGCGGCTCGTCCAGGCACCCCTCCAACAGCGTGAACGGCAGCAGGTGCCCTGGCGCCTTCACTCGCTCCGCACCGCGCACCATCTGCCAGCTGCGCGCGAAAACCCGCTCCTTCTGCACCTGGTACCAGGCCGGCGAGGAGTAGACCTCGGAGGGCAGCGTCTGCGCGCGGTGGATTTCGGGGTGGATGGTGAACGGCTGCATTGGGCGTGCGTAAGTGCGTGTGCGTCGATGGGATCGAGGAAAGTAGGGGATGGGGCGCGATGGGCAATGCTGCTCGCCCGCAATCGGTGGTTCACCCGCTCCTGGATGGGTGCGCGCTCAGTCATGATCCGGTGGGTCCGGCTCTGATGGGGCGAATGAATTCGCTGCAACAAGGACACGAAGTCCGCCTTCGCGGACTGGCTTGTTCTCGTGGGTGGAGGACCGTGTGGCGCGCCCGATCAAGGACGAGTGCGTGAAGGCCGGGCATGCTGATACTTCCGATGATCTATGCATGGTGTGTGGCGGATCCCTCCGTCGCTGCCGACTGTGGCGCTGAGGAAAGCTCGCCGTGGCCGCTCCGTCGGGATGACAGTCGTGCTTCGGTCGACTTCGGATGGTGCCGTAATCGTGCGGGCCGTGGCGGGTCGTGTTCGACGTTTCGCATGGTCGATTCGAGGGCACGATCGCCTGAGAAGATGAGGCTGGCGCTGGGGCATTGGGCGCGGCTACTATCGGGAGACTTCCCCACCCTGCCGCCGCGGTTCGGACCCGCCGCCTCATCGACCCCGGGCACAGTGACCCTCATCTCTGCACCTTCCGTCGACGGTACGAACGCCCTGAGCCCAGCCGGCCAGAAGCGCGGGCTCCTGCGCGTTCTGGGCGTGACGTTCGGGCTGGCGGTGACCATCGGAAACACCATCGGCGCGGGAATCCTGCGCGCACCCGGCGAAATCGCGGCGCAGCTGCCCTCCACCGGGCTGTACCTGGCCGTTTGGGTGGCGGGCGGGCTGTACGCGCTGCTGGGGGCGGTGACGCTGGCGGAGCTGGGCGCCATGCTGCCGCGCTCCGGCGGCATGTACGTCTTTGCGCGCCACGCGCTGGGCCGCTACGCCGGGTTCCTGGTGGGGTGGAACGACTGGGCGGCCACATGCGGCAGCGCCGCGGCCGTCGCGGTGGTCATCGGCGAGTACGCGGGGGCGCTGGTGCCCGCCCTGCAGGGGCGCGCGGTGCCCGTGGCCACGGGGGTGACGGTGGCGTTCGCCGCACTGCAATGGCGGGGCGTGAAGATGGCGGGCGCGGCGCAGACGGTGACGAGCGCGGCCAAGGCGCTGGTGCTACTGGCCATCGTAGGCGCCTGCTTCCTGCTCCCCGCCACCCGTCCCCTCGCCACGGCGGCGCCGTCCGCCGTCCCCGCCGGGGGTGCGCTGCTCGTGGCGGTGATCGTCGCCATGCAGTCAGTGATCTACACGTACGATGGCTGGACGGGTGTCATCTACTTTTCCGGCGAGGTGCGCGATCCCGGGCGCGACATCCCGCGCGCCATGATCGGCGGCGTGCTTTCCATCACCGCCCTGTACCTGCTGCTGAACCTGGCGTACCTGTACGTGGTGCCCCTGCGCGCGCTGGCCGGCGAGCCGCTGGCGGCGGGCGCGGCGGCCCGGGCGGTGCTGGGCCCGGCGGGTGACACGGCCATTCGCGCGGTGCTGATCGTGGCGCTGCTCAGCACCGTCAACGCGCTGGTGCTGATGGCGCCGCGGGTGCTGTACGCCATGAGCGCCGACGGCCTGGTGCCCGGGGGCGCCTCCACCGTCAACGAGGGCGGCACGCCGACGGGCGCGCTCGTCGCCAGCACCGCCGTTTCGCTGGCGTTCATCGCCACGGGAACGTTTTCGGCCATCATCGCCGTACTGTCGTTCTTCTTCGTGGCCAACTACGTCCTGGCCTTCGCCAGCGTGTTCGTGCTGCGCCGTCGCGAGCCCGGCATGCCGCGGCCGTACCGCGCCTGGGGCCATCCGTGGACCACCGGGCTGGCGATGCTCGGCTCGCTCGCCTTTTTGGCGGGGATGGCCGCGGGCGATCCGGGCACCAGCCTGTACGCGCTGGGGCTGCTGGCCGCCAGCTATCCCGTCTACCGTGCCCTGACGGCCCTGATTCCCAGACCCGCCCGATGACCGTTCTGGACGAAGCCCCCGCCCCCGTGGCGGACGCGCCCGCGCAGCCGCTGCATCCCCGCGTGGTCGCCCTGTGGCGCATCGGCGCGCTGCTGTGGTGGGCGTTCCTCACCGCCGCCTCCGTCGCCGCGACGCTCATCTTCGAGCAGTCACCGTGGCTGGCGCTGCCCGTCGCCGTCATCGGAGCGGCGTGGGTGATCGTGGTACCTCCCTTCCAGTACCGCCACTTCCGGTACCGGATGAGCAACGTGGACCTGCGCATCATGCACGGGTGGCTGTGGCAGAGCGTGAGCGTGGTGATGCACTCGCGCATCCAGCACGTCGACACGCACCAGGGGCCGGTGGAGCGCATGCTGGGGCTGGCGACGGTCGTCGCCTACACGGCGGGAAGCGTCGGCGCGCGGGTGGCCATTCCGGGCCTTGCCGCCCCCGAGGCGGACGTGCTGCGGGAGCGGCTGGCGGCCGTCAGCGGAACGGACGATGGCGTCTGATACCGCCGCGCTGGCCGGGGCGGACGCACGGCGGCTTCACCCGCTGACGTTCGGGTTCGCCTCGTTCAAGATCGCCCGCAACATGCTGTGGCCCGCCCTGGCCGGCGGCTTCAGCATCGGCGGGCAGTTCGGCGGGTTCGTCCCGGTGTTCGTGGGCGTTCTGGCCGTGCCGGCCTTGATCGGCGCGGCGCTCACCTACGTGCGATACCGCTGGCTGCTGACGGGTGACGAGCTGCTGCTGCGCTCGGGCGTGCTGAACCGGCAGGATCGCGCGATTCCGCTGGCCCGCGTGCAGAACGTGGAGGTGCGCCAGAGCCTGGTGCAGCGCGTCTTCGGCGTCGCGGAGCTGCGCGTGGAGACGGCCGGCGCGGGCGCCGAGGCCGAGGCCGTGCTCTCCGTCCTCGCGCTTGCCGACGCGCAGTCCGTCCGTGCCGAGCTGCTGGCGCGCCGCCGCGGCGTGCGCGCGGTCGCGTCCGCCGAAACGGACGGAGTTCCCGCCGTGATGGACGTGGAGCTGGTGGACGCGCCGGCGTTGGCCCAGCTCTCCACCCGCGACGTGCTGGCCGCGGGCGCCACGGCCAACGAGGCGGGGGTGATCGCGGCGGCCCTGGCCGGCCTCCTCCAGTTCGCCGACGATCTGCCGTCGCCGTTCCTGGAGGAGGCGGTAGACCGGATCCTGGTGGAGGTGGGCGGCGGGTTCGCGGCCATCGCCGCCGCTGTCCTGGTGGCGATGCTGGTGTTCGGCTGGCTGATCTCCATCGTGGGCGCCGTCGTCCGCTATCACGGCTTCACCCTGTGGCGTGTGGGGGACGAGCTGCGCAAGCGCTACGGCCTGCTGACGGTGCACGAGGCCAGCATTCCGCTGAAGCGCGTGCAGGCGGTGCGCGTGGAAGAATCCATCGTCCGCCGCGCCTTCGGGCTGGCCTCGCTGATGATCGAGACGGCTGGCGGCGCGCCCGGGCAGCGCGGGGGCGCGGAGGCGTTCGTTCCCATCGCCCGGCGCGGCGCGGTGGGGCCGCTGGTGGGCGGAATCTTCGGCGGGTTGGACCTGGACGGGGTGCGGTTTCAGCCTGTGCACCCGCGGGCACAGCGGAGGATCGTTCTGCGCTACCTGCGGACGCTGCTGATTCTGTGGGTGCCGTTCTGGGCCGCGCGGTGGCTGGAGGTGGAGCCCATGGGATCGATGGCGCCCTGGATTGCCCTCCTGCTGCCGCTGCCGTGGGTCGCCGCGCGCCTGCAGTACCGCAACCGGGGCTGGGCGCTCACGCCAGGGTACGCGATCGCCCGCAGCGGCGTGCTCCGCCGGGTGACGTGGATCGTGCCCGACGCCAAGCTGCAGACGCTTCACCTGTCCGCGTCGCCCTTTCAGCGACGGCTGGGGCTCTCGACGCTGGTGCTGGACACGGCCGCGGGCGGGCGCGCCGCCGCCGTGATCGACCTGGGCGAGGAAACCGCGCGCGCGCTGCTGGAAACGCTCTCGGAGCGGATGGCGCCCCGGCCGGTCCGCGCCTCCGTGCCTGTTGCAGAGGCGGAGACGCCCGCCGTCGAGGTGGAGGAAGGCGAACGCGCCGCGGCATTGCCGGTGTCGGGCGAGTGACCAGAGTCGTGCAGCGGCGCGGACTGTGCGGCTGGTGGCGGGAGATGTCCAGACTTGCCGGTTTCACGTCCGCATTGTACGTTTACGAGGCGCGTCGGATCACCAAACCGATTCCCTCACGCACCCACGGAGGCAAGAATGAAGATCGCACCTTTGGGACGTGAGGCCACGATCGATGACCTGTACAAGGTCGAGGGCAAAGCGGAGCTCGTGGACGGGAGGATCGTCCTCATGAGCCCCACGGGAGGCGCGCACGGCAGGGCGGCCAAGAACATCTTGATCAGCCTGGGCCTGTACGAGCGGAACGTCGGGGGAGGAATCGCGTTCGGCGACGCCGTGGGTTTCATCTACTCTCCGCGAAGGTCCTTTTCCCCGGACGCATCCTGGTACGTGGGTCCCGAGCCTACCGAGAAGATGCTCGACGGCGCGCCGCTCCTGGCCGTGGAGGTGCGCAGCCCGGAGGACTACGGTCCGGCCGCGGAGCGGCGGATGGCGGCGAAGCGTGCAGCCTACTTCGACTGCGGCACGCAGGTGGTGTGGGACGTCGACGGGTTGCGCGCGGAGGTGATCCGCGTGTATCGCGCTCCGGACCCGGAGAGCGCCGACGTCTACAAGCGCGGCCAGGTGGCCGACGCGGAGCCGGCGGTGCCCGGATGGCGGTTCCCCGTGGACGAGTTGTTCCTGTAGGAGACGGAGAGAAGATAACCCCCAGCAACGAGACCGGCTGCCGGTGCATGCCTCGGGCGTAGACCCGCTTCGGCGAGTGTGTGGCGGATCCCTCGGTCGCTGCGGATTACGGGGTGTGGGCCGGTTCGCCGTGGCCGCTCCGTCGGGATGACATTCGTTTCGGCGGGCGAGAAAGCAGAAAGGCCGGAGCGGCGGGAAGCCGCTCCGGCCTTTCTTCATGCACCAGGACCGCCCGGGGGGACGGCCCTGCACCCGCAGCAAATCAGGCGAGGCGCGAAACGTTCTCGGCCGCCGGGCCCTTGGGACC